>JAJZMN010000107.1 GCA_021850345.1 Actinomycetes bacterium
ACGCCTTCACCCTCGTGGATCAATCCCAAGAGGATGTGCTCCGTCCCGATGAAGCTGTGGTTGAGTAGGCGCGCTTCTTCCTGCGCCAACACAAGCACTCGCCGCGCCCGGTCGGTGAAGCGTTCGAACACGTGACCGCCTCCGTACTGGCTCGTCCCTAGGTCTGCAGTGTACCCGGAGGGTCCTTCTCGACCGCCGCGCTTCATCCGGCGCGCCGGGCGAGCCAGGACCCCCTGGTCGCAGCCCTTCTTCTCACATATGCCCAGGTCACTGTTTCCCCAAGACGCCCTGGGCAGCCGATCCGGGCCTGTCGGGGCCGATCGGGGCCCATGACCGCTCGACCAGACAGGCGGTGCAGGAACGGGGGGCGTCGCCAGCGCACGAGCGGCCTTGGGCGGCGGGTCGCCCGGACGCAACACCGGACACCGCACCGGGCACCTCCCAAGCGCACCGCACCGGATGCCTCCTCAGACGCCACGCAGGATGCCTCCGCAGACGCCACGCAGGATGCCTCCGCAGACGCCACGCAGGACGTCCCGCAGGGCGCCCCGCCTCCGTTGACCGTGGCGGCTCGAGCCAGAGCCAAAGTGTTCCGCCCCTGCAGCGGTCGCGTAACGTGCTGGTCGTGAACGCTACGGAGGCCCTCGACCTCCCCATGGTCGACGAGGACCTACAGCGCCTCGAACCCCTGCTCGCCGGATCGGTGATGACCGGTGACAGCTTCCTCGACGACGTCACCACCCACCTCATCGCCGCGGGCGGCAAGCGCCTCCGCCCGGCCCTCGCCCTCGTGGCAGCCACCCGGGGCGAGCGCCCTGCGAGCGAGGAGGATCTCCTGGGCGGCGTCGCCGTGGAGCTCGTGCACCTCGCCTCGCTCTACCACGACGACGTCATCGACGAGGCCACCGTGCGACGCAACGTGGAGAGTGTGAACAGCCGGTACGGCAACCTCGTTGCGATCGTCGCCGGCGACTACCTGCTGTCGCGCTCGGCGGCGATCGCGGCCGCCCTCGGGACGGAGATCGCGGGGTTGCTCGCGACGACGCTCGGCCTGCTGTGCCAGGGTCAGGTCGTCGAGGTCCGCTCGTGCTTCAAGACGGACCGTGGAGAGGACGACTACTTTGCGGCGATCGCCGGCAAGACGGCGGCGCTCATGTCCGCGTCCTGCCGTATCGGGGCGCTGACGAGCGGCGCGCGGCGCGACGAGGTCGAGGCGTTCACGCAGTTCGGTCGCGCGTTCGGGATGGTCTTCCAGCTGCGCGACGACGTGCTCGACGTGATCGCCGAGGACGGCGAGCTCGGGAAGCCTCCGGGCCAGGACCTCGCGGAGGGGGTGTACACGCTGCCCGTGCTGCTCGCGCTGCGCGATCCGGATGCGGGTCCCGAGCTCCGGACGCTGCTCGGCCAGCCCCTCGGACAGCCCGAGCGCGAGAAGGCCCGCTCGATCGTGAGCGAGTCGCGGGCCGTTGCGGCAACGGTGGCCATCGCCCGGCGCCACCTCGCCCAGGCGGTCTCGGCAGCCAACGGAATCGGCCCCCGGCACGTCGCATCGGGGCTCGAGCGGCTGGCGAGCTCCCTCCTCGAAGACCTGCCCGGCTGACCCGAAGCGAGTAGCCGAGGACGCCCGAGAAGGCGGCTTGTACTCCGTTCGACTTCGTTCTACTTCGCCGCCTGGTCGCCCTCCACCCGCTCGGGACGCATCATCGGGAAGGAGATGACCTCCCTGATGTGGGCCGCGTCCGCAAAGAGCATGGCGAGCCGGTCGATGCCGATGCCGAGGCCCCCCGTCGGGGGCAGACCGTGCTCGAGCGCACGCACGTAGTCGGTGTCGACGACCATGGCCTCCTCGTCGCCGGCCGCTCGGGCCGCGGCCTGCTCCTCGAAACGCGCCAGTTGCTCTGCGGGGTCGACGAGCTCGCTGAACGCGTTGCCGAGCTCGCGCCCGGCGACCACCGGCTCGAAGCGCTCGGCCAGCATCGGGTCCTCCCGGTGTGCGCGCGCGAGCGGCGACACCTCCTTCGGGTAGTCGTACACGAAGACCGGGTCCCACAGGCCGCCTTCGGTGGTCTTCTCGTAGAGCTCGAGCACGAGCTTCCCGGCCCCCCAGCTCTGCTCGACCGGGATCCCCGCATCACGTGCCCACTTCTCGAGTGTCCCGCGCGGCGTGTGCACGCTGACGTCGAGACCGGTCGCCTCGCTCACCAGTCCGGTCATCGTGGCGCGTCGCCAGGGAGGCGCGAGGTCCAGCGGCCTTCCCTGGTACGAGATGGAGGTGGTGCCGCAGATGTCGAGTGCAAGGCCAGACACGAGGTCCTCGACGAGCTCCATGATGTCGCGGTAGTCCGCGTATGCCTGGTAGAGCTCGAGCGTCGTGAACTCGGGATTGTGGCGGGGGGACATCCCCTCGTTGCGGAACAACCGTCCGATCTCGAACACCTTCTCGAACCCGCCCACGACGAGCCGCTTCAAGTAGAGCTCCGGGGCCACGCGCAGGTACACGTCCATGTCGAGCGCCCGGAAGTGGGTGACGAAGGGACGTGCGTGGGCGCCGCCGGGAATCGGGTGGAGGATGGGGGTCTCCACCTCGATGAACCCGAGGTCCCACAACCGCTCGCGCATGCGGCGGACCAGGCGGCTTCGAAGGAGGAGCGCCTGGCGGCTCTCCAGGTTCGCCCAGAGGTCGACCTCCCGCTGGCGGAATCGGGTCTCGACGTCGGTGACGCCCCGCCACTTGTCGCCGAAGGGCCGCTGGGCCTCTGCGAGGAGCACCCAGTCCGCCACCTTGACGGACAGCTCGCCGCGGCGCGTCCGCACGACCTCGCCCGTCGCGCCGATCCAGTCGCCGAGCCGGAGCCGGCTGAATGCGTCGAAGTCCCGGGTCACGTTGGACAGCGCGAACAGCTGCACCGCCCCGGAGGAGTCGCGCAGTTCGGCGAAGGCGAGCTTGCCCTGGGGGCGCGAGAGCATGACGCGACCCGCGACAGCCACCACGTCACCGGACTCTTCTCCTGCGGCGAGACCGCTCCAGCGCTCGACCACCTCTGCGGCCGCGGCCGTCTGCTCGAACCGGTAGGGGACTGTCGTCACGAGCCGCGCGTCCTTGTGCCGACGTTGCGCTCGTAGACGAGCCGCAACCCGTGCAGCGTGAGCCAGGGCTCGACGTGCTCGATCGTCTCCGAGTACGGCGCGACGAGCTCGGAAAGCCCGCCGGTCGCGATGACGGTCGCCGCGCCGAGCTCTGCCAGGATGCGCCGGCACATGCCGTCGACCTGCGCCGCAAACCCGTACAGCGCGCCCGACTGGATGGACTCGGCGGTCGAGCGGCCGATGGCAGAGCGAGGCTCGACGAGCTCCACGCGCCGGAGCGCGGCGGCATGACGGAACAGCGCCTCCATGCTGATCGCGATCCCCGGTGCGATCGCACCGCCCAGGTACTCGCCGGCGCTCGAGATCGCGTCGAAGGTCGTCGCGGTACCGAGGTCCACCACGACGCACGGACCCCCGTAGAGGTCGAAGGCGCCGACCGCGTTCGCCACGCGGTCCGCACCCACGTCCTTCGGGTTGTCGTACAGCACCGGCATTCCGCTCCTCGTGCCCGGCCCGAGCACGACGCAGGGCACGTCGGCGAACCAGCGGGCTGCAGTCTGGCGCAATTCACCGGTGATCGAGGGCACCGACGAGCAGATCGCGAGGCCGTCGACCGTCTCGGCGATGTCGAGGCCCTCGAGATCGAGGATCTGCGTGAGCAGCACCGCGTACTCGTCGGGGGTGCGCGACGGCACCGTGGACAGCCGCCAGTGGTGCGTGAGGTCGCGCCCGTCGTGGTGCTCTGCGCCGATGCCGAAGCCGACGTCCGCCGCAGGCATCGCCTCGCGCTCTTGCGGCGTCAGGGCGAAGAGACCGATGACCGTCTCGGTGTTGCCTGCGTCGATGGCGAGCAACACCGCTCAAGCCTCCCGTGCGTCCATGGATGCGCCGTCGGCGCCCGGAGCATCCGCGCGGGCGACTGCATCCATCGCCACATCGACGTCCGCCGACCGGACGCGAGCGATGTCCGCGGCGGCTGCCGCGCCGTCATCGGCCGCGGCGGTCGAACGGAGAGACGACCTCGACGCGACCCGGTTGGCACCGTGGACGCCCGCGCACACCACGTCACCGGCGGCATCGCCCGTGCGCGTGGCGGCGGGCTCGGACGGGCGTGGTGCGGGACAGTTGTCGATGAGACGGACGGGCCCGATCTCGGCCGCGACGAGGAGCCTCACCGCTGACGGCTCCGACAGCGATGCCGGCACCGTCAGGTCTCCGGCGTCGACCGCCGCTGCGTAGTCGAGGCGCGCCAGGGGCTCGGCCGAGACCACGGCGGCCATCGCTGCCGCCACCTCGTCGGGACGGTCCGCTCCGTGCGCGACCGCGTCCCGTCCCACCTCGAGCGCACGCCACAGCACGGGGGCAGCCCTCCGCTCGTCTGGAGAGAGCCGCAGGTTGCGGCTGGAGAGCGCGAGCCCGTCGGCGTCTCGTACGGTGGGGCACCCGACGACGTCCACCGCCAGCGCGAGGTCCACCGTCATCCGGCGTACGAGCGCGAGCTGCTGGAAGTCCTTCTCCCCGAAGTAAGCGGCGCACGGACCGGCGAGACACAACAGCTTCGCGACGACGGTGGCCACGCCGTCGAAGTGGCCCGGCCGGGATGCCCCTTCCCAGCGGTCGCCGAGGCCGGCGACCGAGACCCTCGTCGCCGATCCCGCCGGGAACATCGCCTCTGCGCTCGGCACGAAGAGGGTCCGAACGCCTGCCGACTCGCAGATCCGGAGATCGGCCTCCATCGTCCGCGGGTAGCCGGCGAGGTCCTCGGGCCGGTCGAACTGCAGCGGGTTGACGAAGATGGAGACGGCGACGTGCCCCTGCTCGGCGACCGCCCGGGCGATGAGCGAGCGATGGCCCGCGTGGAGCGCGCCCATGGTCGGCACGAGCCCGACGCCAACCCCGTCTCGGCGCGCGCGGTCGAGCGCATCGCGAAAGCCGACCAGGTCGGGGACGATCTGCACGTCAGGTGCGCGTGGCCCCGGCGACGGGCACAGCAGCAGGCGACTCTCCGTCCGTCGGGCTCGTCGGTCCTGGGGCGTCGGCCCCGGCAACGGCTGGGGCGTCGGCACCGGCTGGGGGCTGTGGCCCGTGAGGGTCTGCGCCCACCGTGAGCTGCAGGACGAGGCCCACGCCCGCCCGGTAGGCGGCACGTTCGGACTCGGGCATCGCGTCGAGGTGGCGAGCGAGGGTCTGCCAGTCCCCGCGCGCGGCGGGACCCGTGAGCGCCCGGCGCGGCCCGAGCCGGCCGGCGTCGTCGACCGCGCCACGAGCGAGCGGCAGGAAGGCGTCGAGTGGGAGCCCCGCGGCTCCTGCGATCCGCTCCACTTGGCCGAGCAGCCCGACGACATGGTTGGCGGCAATGGACGCGGCCGCGTGGTACGAGGCGCGGGCGTCGTCGGCGACGTGGACCGACCTGCCGCCGAGCGCCGCGGCGATGTCGCGCGCGATCGGGTCGCCGGCCACTGCGAAGGTGACTCCGGACCTCAGGCGGGCAGCACCGATCTCGGGATCGGGGAGGGCGACGAGCGGATGGAGCGCGGCCCGCCGCTGGTGGTGGCCGAGCACGCCGGGACCGAGCGAGCCGGCGAGATGGACGACGGGGGTCGACGCGACCGGGCGGACGGCTGCCGCCACCTCGGGGAGCTTGTCGTCGGGCACCGCGAGCACCAGCGCATCGACCCCCTCGGCGGCGTCCGCGACGTCGTCGTTCCTGCCGAGGATGGGCAGCACGGTCCAGCCCACCTCGTCGAGCGCGCGGGCGAGCGAGCAGCCGGCCCGTCCCGGGCCGATGATCCTTATCGTTGGCACCGACTTCTCCTTCGGCGTTCCAGCCCCTCCTGGGTGCCGGTCGCGTGTGGCGATCGGGTCGTCGCTCAGAGTGTACCGACCCTCTGGACCGAACCTCCTGCCCGATCCAGAGCCTCGGGGGCGACGAGGTCGGGGGCGAGGTCGCGCAGGGGCGCCAGGACGAAGCGCCGCTCCCACATCCTCGGGTGTGGGACCTGGAGGTCCTCTTCGTCGACGGTCACGCCGTCGACGAAGAGGACGTCGGCGTCGAGGGTGCGCGGACCGAAAGGCACGGTGCGGACGCGGCGGGCGGCGGCCTCGAGCGTGCGGCACCGTTCGAGCAACTCGCGAGCCGTGGCGCCGGTACGCAGTTCGACGACCGCGTTGAGGAACGCCGGCTGGCCCTCGGGACCGCCGACCGGCTCGGTCTCGTACAAGGGCGAGACCGCCCGGACGTCCCCGTGCGCTCGGAGCCCCGCCATCGCCCGCGCGAGCTCGGCACGACGGTCACCGAGGTTGGAGCCGAGCCCGATGAAGGCACGCCGGAGGGGACGGCCATCCTCGGGCGGGCGGCCCTCGGGCACGGCGCGGTCCTCAGGCACGGCGCGGACCTCCGGCACGGCGGGATCCTCCGACACGGCGGGATCCTCCGACACGGCGGGGTCCTCAGGCACGGCGGACATCGACCACGCGCACCCCGACGGAGCCCACGTCGACGGCGACGGGTGGCCGCATCTTGCGGACCACGACTTCCACGCGCGTGACTCGGGAGTCCTCGG
>JAJZMN010000050.1 GCA_021850345.1 Actinomycetes bacterium
AGTGAAGCGCTTAGACGGGTCCGGGCAACCGGGCGAGTCCGTCACCGCCACGGGGCAACCCGTGGCTGCCTGAGCGTGCTCACGTTTGAGCACGGTGCTGGTAACGGCCGGCGGCGTCACCGAGAGCGTGGGGGCCGGGGCGGGTGCGCCGCCGGCATCCGGAGCCTGATCGTGCCAGCGCGGGGCAATCCGGCGACCGGGACGCTCGGGCAGACTGCCAGCCGTTTGTGCCGCACACTCGGCCTGCTCGGCGAGGAGGGGGTCCGGGTTGCCGGGGCTGGGCTGGTCGCATGCGAGCAGCGGATCGCTCTGCGCGTCGGGCGGGTCGGCCGTGAAGCCGTGGGGATGCCTGTCAGAAGCGGGCGGCCCTCAGCGCGAGCGGATCGAGCGCCATGCGAGCAACGCCGTTCCGCCGGCCACAGCAGCTGCGGCCGCGAGGGGGCCTGCGGTCCGGACCATGCGACGCGCCATCGCCGGCTCCGGCCGAAGATCGGGGAGCACCGCTTCCGGCGGCCCCCCGGCCACCTTGGACGCCACCGACGACCGCGCCAATGCCATGACCTCACCCAGGTGCAGCGCCCGCCGCCCGACCTGCGCCTGCTCGATCTGCGTCTTGCAGGAGAAGCCGTTCGCGACCACGACGGTCGAGGAGTCCGCCTTTCGGACCGCCGGCAGGAGGGCCTGTTCGCCGCAAGCCATCGAGATGCCGTACTTGCCCTCCTCGAAGCCCCAGGAGCCGGCGAGACCGCAACAGCCCCCCGAAAGTGGCTCGACGTCCAGCCCCATCTTGGTCAGGGCGTGCTCTTCGGGGTCGACGCCGCCGGTCGCTCGGTGGTGGCAGTGTCCCCACAGGATGGCGCGCCCCTCGAGGCGGGGGACCGGAACGTCGAAGTGCTCGAAAAAGTCGCCGAAGTGCATGGCGTGGGCCGCGACCCGTTGGGCGTCGTTGTCGTGGGGGAGCATCTTCTCGAGCTCGTCGCGGAGGACGGCGAGACAGCTTGGCTCCATCCCGACGATCGGCGTCCCTTGCCGTGCGTAGGGGGCGAGGGTGACGACCAGACGCCGGAGGTAGCGCTCCGCGGCGTCCAAGAAGCCGTAGTCGTAGAGGGGACGGCCGCAGCAGACATGACCTTCCGGCATCACCACCTGCCACCCCGCGTCCTCGATCGCCTCGACGCACGCCACGCCCACCTGGGTGTGCAGGTAGTTGTTGAAGGTGTCGGGGAAGACGACGACCGGCCTGGCGTGGGGGTTGGCCGTACCGCCCCGCCGCCGGAACCACTCCTGGAGGGTCACGGGGGCGAAGGTGGGGAGGGAGCGGTGGCGGTCGATACCCGCGGCCAGCTTGGTGACCGAGCGCAGTCCCGGCGTCTGGGTCGCGACGTTCACCAGCTCGGGGAACTTGGACGCGAGCCGAGCACCCTTGTCGATGAACCCGAAGGCGTACGCGTGGCGCGGGCGGTTCCGCGTGGGCGACTTGTAGTGGTGGTAGAGGAACTCCGCTTTGTAGGTGGGCATGTCGACGTTGACCGGGCAGTCGTTGGTGCACCCCTTGCACGACAGGCACAGGTCGAGCGCCTCGAAGACCTCCTTCGACTTCCACCCGTCGGCGATGACCTCCCCGCGCAGCATCTCGAAGAGCAGCCGGGCCCGTCCCCGGGTCGAATGCTGCTCTGTTCGCGTCACCTGGAAGCTCGGGCACATGGTCTGACTCGCCTCGGGGACGCGGCACTTTCCGACGCCGACGCATCGCAGCGCGGCGTGTGCGAAGTCGCCGCCGTCCTCCTTGTAGCTGAACTTCACGGGAGGGCGCCACGGGTTGTAGTCAGGACCGAGCTTGAGGTCCTCATCGAGCCGGTACGGGTCGACGACCTTGCCGGGGTTCATCTTCCACGTCGGGTCCCAGATCAGCTTGAACTCGCGCATCGCCTGGAGGAGCTCGGGACCGTACTGCCGCTCCAGAAGCTCGGCCCGCTGCTGACCGTCGCCGTGCTCTCCGGACAAGGTGCCCCCGTAGGAGACGACGAGGTCGGCCGCGTCCTCCATGAACGCCCGGTAGTCCCGGACGCCTTCCTTGCTGTAGAGGTCGAAGCTGATCCGGGAGTGGATGCACCCCTGCCCGAGGTGCCCGTAGAAGGCACCGCGGAGGCCGTAGCGGGAGTACAGCTGCTTCAGGTCGCGCAGGTAGTCGCCGACCCGTGAGGGCGGCACCGCAGAGTCCTCCCAGCCGGGCCAGTGGTCTCTGCCGTCCGGCGGGAACGCCGTCGACCCGAGCCCGGCCTCCCGGATCCTCCAGAGATCCTCGCTGTTGCCGCCCTCCTGGACGCTCTTCATGACCCGGATCCGGTGACGCTCGGTGCCGCGCTCGGCCAACCAGGCCACGAAGGCGGCAGCCTGGGCTTCGGACTCCGTCGCCGTGTCGGCGCCGAATTGCACCATCAGCCAGGCCTTGCCGTCCTTGGGAAGCTCCTCGAGGTCGTGGAGGTTCATGGCGAGCTCTTGCTGGTCCTCGATGAGCGTGTCGTCGAGCGCCTCGAGGCCGATCGGCTTGAAGTGGTCCATGATCTCGGGGACGTGGTCGCCCGCCTCGCAGATGTCGGGGTAGGCGACGGTGACGAGGGTCCGCTCGATCAGTGCCGGCGTGAGCATCAGGGTCACCTGGAGGGCCGTCGCGCACGTGCTCTCGGTGCCCACGAGCGCCCGCGCCACGTTGAAGCCCTTCTCGGGCAGGAGCTCGTCGAGGTTGTACCCCGAGACGCGGCGCGGAAGGGTTGCGACGTCGGGATAGCCCGAGCGGATCGCGTCGGCATACCGGTCGCGAAGGTCGCGGAGCTTCGCGTAGATCTGGCCCTTGCGTCCGCCTTCCGCGACGATCCGGTCGAGGTGCTTCTCCTCGTCGACCCCTACCCAGAAGCGCTCGCCGTCGTAGGTGCAGATCTCCATGGCGTGCACGTTGTCGGAGGTGCGCGGGCCGGGGCCGTAGAGCTGGGACTGGACGGAATGGACCCCGCACGAGTTGTTGCCGACGTTGCCGCCGATCGTGCAGCGCGAGTGCGACGAGGGATCGGGGCCAAAGACGAGGTTGTGACGCCCGGTGTGCACGTTCACCTGCTCGTTGATGGCACCCGGCTCGACGGTGACGAGGCGCCTTTCGGGATCGGTCGGGCCCATCGACGTGAGGTGCTTGGAATTGTCGATGATCACCGCGTAGTTGACCGTCTCTCCCGAGAGGCTCGTCCCGCCACCGCGGTTGCAGATCGGCGCGCCGAACTCGGCGCAGATGCGATGCGTCGCGACCACGTCGTCGAGGGTCTTGGGCACGACGACTCCGATGGGCACCTGGTGGAAGTTGGAGGCGTCGTTGGCGTACATGGCGACCGCTGCGGCGTCGAACCGCACTTCCCCGGTGATCGCGCGCGCGAGGGCACGATGGAGGCCCCGCGCGTCGATCGTCTCGCGGCCCACCATGCCGACGGCCATCCCCGGCGCGGGCTTGGCGGGGACCTCACGGGGCGTGCGCCACAGCCCTCCGCTGCGTCGCTTCTTGACGGCGGCGTCGACGGTGTCGGTCACTCGTGCTCCCCGGGCAGCATGTCCTTGGCGTGTTCGGCGAACTCCGACCACTTGCCCTTGAAGCCCTTGACCGCGATGCCCTTGGCTGTCTCGTCACCTCGAGCCAGCGCCATGAGCGTCTTCTTGAGCATCTGGGGGCGGACGTGCGGCGGAAGCGGCGGGATCTGCGGGTCGGTGACGAATTCGAGGAGCACGGGTCCGTCGGCATGCAGGGCTCGCTCCCAGGCGGGCGCGACGTCCTCGGGGCGGTCCACCTTGATCCCCTCGAATCCCAGCAGCCGGGCGAAGGCCGCAGCCGGCACGTAGGGCACCCGCTGGGTCTCGGGGTTCTTCGGGTCCGCGCCGAGCACCCGCTGCTCGTAGGACACCTGGTTCAGGTCCTCGTTGACCAGGACCACGAAGATCAGCGTCGGGTTCTTCTCGGTGAGCTGCGCCAGGTAGTGCTTCACCGTGAGGAGCTCGTTCATCCCGAGCATCTCGAACGCGCCGTCGCCGGTGAACGCGATCACGGGACGCTCCGGGTAGGCGAACTTGGCGCCGATCGCGTAGGGAACGCCGGGCACCATGGTGGCGAGGGTGCCCGAGAGCGAGGCCTGCATGCCCTCGCGAAGCTTGATGTACCGGGCGTACCAGTTGGTGGCCGAGCCCGAGTCCGACGTGAAGATGGCGTGGTCGGGCAGCCGCTTGTTGAGCTCCCAGAAGACGTACTGCGGGTTGATGGGGTCGCCCTTCTGGTGCGCGCGGTCGTCGAGGACCCGGTCCCAGGTCGCGACCTCCCCTTCGATCAGCTCACGCCACGACCTGTCCTCCTTGCGCTCGAGGAGCGGGATGAGTGCTCGCAGCGTGTCCTTCGAATCGCCCACCAACGAGACGTCGTTGGGGTAGCGGACGCCGATGAGCGAACCGTCGATGTCGATCTCGACGCAACGTGCCTGGCCTTCGGGCGGCAGCCACTCCGCGTAGGGGAAAGAGGTGCCGATCATGAAAAGCGTGTCGCAGCCCGCCATCATCTTGTTGGAGGGCTCGGTGCCGAGGAGCCCGAGAGCACCGGTGCAGAACGGCAGCGTGTCGGGGATCGCGTCCTTTCCGAGGAGGGCCTTGGCGACGCCGGCACCCAGGAGCTCGGCGACCTCGATCACCTCGGCGGCGGCCTTCTTGGCACCCTGACCGATGAGGATGGCCACGCGCTCACCCTCGTTGAGGATCTGCGCAGCCTCCTTCAGCAGCCGCTCGTCGGGGACCATGTGCGGCTGGCTCCAGCCGACGCTCGTGTAGGTGGCACCATGCGTGCGCGGCGGGTCCGAGTACTCGGACTCCTGGACGTCCTCGGGAACGATCACGACCGCGGGCCTGCGCTCGGTGAGGGCGGACTTCATCGCCCGGTCGAGCACGTGACGCGCGGAGTACCGGTCCATCACCGTGCTCACGAAGCCGCCGACGTCCTTGAAGAGGACCTGGAGATCGACTTCCTGCTGGTAGTGGGCGCCGACGGACATGCGCTTTTGCTGGCCGACGATCGCGATCACCGGCTGGTGGTCCAGCTTCGCGTCGTACAAGCCATTGATGAGGTGGATCGCGCCAGGGCCCGACGTCGCCATGCACGCGCCGATCTCGCCGGTGAACTTGGCGTGGGCGCATGCCATGAACGCCGCCATCTCCTCATGCCGGGTCTGGACGAAGAATGGATCGTCACCGACTTCCTCGAGAGCGCCGAGAAACCCGTTGATGCCGTCGCCCGGATAGCCGTAGATCCGGTGGACACCCCACTCGCGCAGCCGCTCGAGCATCTTCACCGCAACCTGTGGCATCGCCTGTCCTCGCTTCCGCTTTCGTCGTCTTGGTCCTCGTCGCTGGCTCGACCCCTCCTCGACCGGCATCCGCGCGTGCTCCCGCCACTCCGCGCACGCGCGAGCGCAGCTGCAGTAGCACGCGCGAGCGCAGCTGCAGTAGCACGCGCGAACCACACCTGCAGTACGCGGTACCCGCCGTGTCGGGGAGCTATTCCCGGTCGCCGTGCAACGACCTGGGCGCGCCGAGAGCGACGCGGAGGCCGCCACGACGGGTCGGCCCTCGCCGCGACGGGTCGGTCCCGCGACGCGACGGATCGCTCGTCGCCATGACGGGTCGGTCCCGCGACGCGACGGATGGGTCCGCGATAGAGTTGCGGCGCCAGATGAGTCCCTGGCGGGCCGACCAGCCCGAACTGCCCGTCGAGGTGGGTTCCGCCTCGACGAGCTGATGGCCTCTACGCAATCGCCGGTTGCGTGGAGGAGAGTTGACCCTGGCTCTAGCCGTCGTCGCACCGAAGGGCGTCCAAGCCCTCCAGGTCCTGACGATCCTGCTCGGGGCGCCGCTCGTGAGCGGCGCCATCGCGCACGTCGAGGCGCGCCTCCAGGGTCGCCGGGGGCCGCGGATCCTGCAGCCCTACTACGACATCGCGAAGCTCTTCCGCAAAGAGACGCTCGTCACCGACCAGTCGAGCTGGGTCTTCCTGGCCGCGCCGGTGGTCGCGTTCGCGTGCTACCTGGTCGTGCCGCTCCTCATCCCGGTGCTCACGACCTACCCGCTGCCCCTCGGCTACATGGGGGACATCCTCGGCGGAGGCTTCATCCTGGCACTCGCGGGGTTCTCCGTCGCGCTCGCCGGCGCCGAGTCGGGTGCGCCCTACGCGCAACTCGGCAGCAGCCGGGCGATGACCTTCGGCGCCCTGGCGGAGCCGACGATCCTCTTCGTCGTCTTCGCGGTGGGGCTGATCACGAGCACCGACCTCCCGTACGCCCTCGCCGGGACGGTGCGATCCACCTCGGAGATCGTGCGGCCAGGCCACGTCCTCGCCGCGGTCGCCTTCTTCCTGGTCGTCCTGGTGGACACCGGCCGCATCCCGGTCGAGACGCACACCGGGACGCTCGAGCTCGGCATGATCGACGAGGCCCGCACGCTCGAGCACTCGGGACCGGCGCTCGCGCTCTTGAAGTGGGGATCGGCGATGAAGCAGCTGGTCCTCTACACGATCCTCATCAACGTCTTCGTCGCCCCCTTCGGCCTCTCGTCGAA
>JAJZMN010000220.1 GCA_021850345.1 Actinomycetes bacterium
GACCGACCGCTCATCGCCCGCGCCATGTGGGCGCCCTCCCCCCAGCGTCGCCGCTCACTCGTCGCCCGCTACCAGGTAGACGAGCTTGAACTTCCCGATCTGCACTTCGTCGCCCGCTTCGAGGACGTGCTCCTCGATGCGCTCGCGGTTCACGTACGTGCCGTTCAGCGAGCCCACGTCCCGCACCACCATCCTGCCGTCCGCGCCGCGCGTGAACTCGGCGTGCCGGCGCGACACCGTGATGTCGTCGAGGAAGATGTCGCTCTCGGGGTGTCGCCCGGCTCGCGTCACCTGCGACTTCAGCATGTAGCTCGAACCAACGGTCGGCCCGCGCTTCACCACGAGCGTCGACGTGCCGTGCGGCACTTCTACGAGAGTGACCGCGGACTCTTCGTCGGGGCTCTCGCCGCGGTCGTCGACCGGCACGAACGCCACGGTGGTCTCGGACCGCTCGGAAGGCAGCGCCGCGCCGCACGAGGAGCAGAAGTTGCCTCCATCGGGGTTGCGGTGCCCGCAGTTGGTGCAGAACACGCCTACAACGGTAGCCGGTTCGAACGGGAGGTTCCCAGGGCCGCCGCGCCGTCGAGGCGATGGCTCGTGCGGGGTCAGCCTTCGGTGAGCTGGCGGTACCCCGCGGCGTCCATCAGCCCGTCCACGTCGTGGGGGTCGGACGCCTCGATCTCGCAGAGCCAGCCGTCCCCGTAGGGGTCCTGGTTGAGCTTCTCGGGCGCGCCGGACAGGGCGTCGTTCACCGAGACCACCGTTCCCGCGACGGGCGCGTACACCTCGGAGACGGACTTGGTCGACTCCACCTCACCGAGCACGTCGCCCGCCGACACCGCCTTTCCCACCTGCGGGAGGTCCACGAACACGACGTCGCCGAGCGCGTCCTGCGCATAGTCGGTGATGCCGACGCGGACACGTCCGTCGCCCGCACGCGCCCACTCGTGGTCGGTCGAGTACCGGAGGTCATCGGGAACGAGCACGGGGGGAACCCTATCCGCCCGACCGGAGCAGCTGCCGGAGGCGCACCGCGTACTGCTGGGCGCGAGCCCTCGCCCTCGCCTCGCTCGGCCCCTCGGCCCAGACGTGGGTGACGGGATCCTCGGGGTCGGGAAGGACGAGCGCCCAGCCGTCCTCGGCGGGGACCTTCACCCCGTCGATCAGCACGAGCTCCTGCCCGTCGAGCTGCTCGACCAGGGTGCGCATCACCATGCCCTTCTGCTCCCAGGGGGTCATGACGGCCTCGTGGGCGATGTGCACCGCTGGGAGGTCGTCGACGATCTTGGAGAGGGGCTGGCTCGTGAGCGACAGCATCGAGACCAGCTCGACGAGCGTGGCCGCCGCGTCGTACGCCGGGAGGATCTCGGGCCAGACGAACCCGCCCTCCTGGCTCGCCGCGAAGCCCACCTCGCCGGAGCCGGCGACTTCCATGACGGCCGCCGGCGACATCTTGGTGAAGACGATCGGGACACCCGCCTCGGCGCAGATGGTCTCCGCCCCGCGGCTGACGCCGACGGGCAGGGCGACCGTCAGGTCTCGGCGGGTCTCCACCACGAGCCGCAAGAGCGCGAGGAGGGCCTGGACGTCGGAGAGGACGGTCCCCGCGTCGTCGACGATCACGATCCGCTCGCAGTCCGCGTCGACGACCGCGCCGAGCTGCGCGCCCGAGGCGCGCACGAGGTCGGCGACCCGGCGGGCGTGAAGGTCGAGGTCGACCGACATCATCCTGGTCGTGTGCGCGTAGGGATTCACCACGAGCACGTCGGCGTCGAGCTTCGCGAGCAGGTTGGGCATCACGAAGCTCGCCGAGCCAAACGCGAGGTCGAGCACGATCTTCATGTCGGCGGTCCGTGCCGCGGAGAGGTCGACCGCGCCGACCATGTCCTTCGTGTACTGCTCGACGGCGCGCGCAGGGAAGTCGATGTCACCGATCTGGCCGGCGAGCACGCGGCGGAAGTCCTCCCGGTGGTACAGGCGCTCCACCTTGCGCTGCCCGACCTCGGGGAGGTCAAGTCCCTCCTCGTCGAAGAAGCGGATGATGACCGACTGGGGGTCGTCCTGGGCGAGGCGCACGGTGAAGCCTCCCTGGTTCCCCGAGGCGCGGATGTGGTGGCGCGTGACGGGCACCGTTGCGACCTCGAGGTCCTCCACGTTCACGCCGGCGGCGTTGCAGCCGATCATCGCCGCGCGCTTGAGCACACGGGCAGCTCTGCTCGTGTCGCGCGATGCGGTGATGGTCATCCCCCGGTCGAGGGTGGACGCCCAGGCCATCGAAAGCCGCACCACCAGCTCGGGGCTGATGTCGACGTTGGCGATGCCGCGGACACCATCGCGCCCGAAGAGGCTCCTCGCGCCGCGCGACTCCCAGACGATCGACGAGTTCACGACCGCGCCGGTCTCCACCGTCTTGAACGGGTACACCTTCACGTCCCCGCGCACGTGCGCATGCGCCCCGATGAGGCACCCCTCCCCGAGAACCGACCCCGGGTCGCACGTCGCGCCACGCCGAAGGTCGCACGATCGCCCGATGACCGCGCCTGCGACCCGTGCGCCAGGCCCGAGATACGCGTTGTCGTGCACCACCGAGCGTCGGACCTCCGCGCCGTCGGCCACCCGGACGTTGGAGCCGAGCGTCGAGTACTCGCCCAGCACCACGCCGGCACCGATCGTGCAGTTGTCGGCGATGATCGCCGGGCCTTCGACGGTCGCCGCGGGGTCGATCGTCGAGCCCTTGCCGAGCCACACGCCGGGGCGGATCTCGAACCCGCCGATGTCGGCCTGCACCTTGCCGTCGAGGAGGTCCTGGTGTGCGCGCAGGTAGGCCTCGATGGTCCCCACGTCCTCCCAGTAGCCCGCTGCCACGTAGCCGTAGATCGGGTGTCCCTGCGAGAGCACGTCCGGGAAGACCTCAGCGGAGAAGTCGACCGGACGGTCCCCGGGGATGTGATCGAAGATCTCCGGCTCGAGGACGTAGATCCCGGTGTTGATGGTGTCGCTGAAGACCTGTCCCCACGTGGGTTTCTCGAGGAACCGGTCGATGGTCCCGTCCTCGCGGGCGATGACGATCCCGAACTCGAGGGGGTTCTCGACCGCGGACAGCGCCAGCGTCGCGAGCGCGCCCTTGCGTTCGTGGAACTCGACCACTGCGGTCAGGTCGATGTCGGTGAGCACGTCGCCGGAGATCACGAGGAACCGCTCGTCGAGCTCGTCGCGCGCGTTCAGCACCGACCCCGCGGTGCCGAGCGGCGTCTCCTCGGTCGCGTAGACCATGCGCACCCCGAGCTCGGAGCCGTCGCCGAAGTAGGTCCGAATGGCGTTGGCCATGAACGCGACGGTGACGACGATGTCGTCCATCCCATGACGGCGCAGCAGGTTGACGACGTGCTCCATCATCGGCCGGTTCGCCATCGGAAGCATGGGCTTTGGCTGGTTGGACGTGAGCGGACGCAGCCGCGTCCCCTCGCCCCCCGCCATGATCACGGCCTTCATGCACCTACCTCCCCCGGTTCTCCGAGCGATCCTCGCGCCACCGCGCCGCCCGGCGCGCCACCGGCGCCGTCCGGCCCGTTCCTCGCGCCACGCCCCTCGGCAAGGGCGCGCCGGGCGGGCACGAGGTACGCGACGGCCGCGGCCCAGGCGAGCACGATCCCCGCACCGCCCGCAACCCAGGCCGCGACGTGGAACGGCTGTTGCCATCCCGCCGAGCCGTGGCTGATGAGGAACCCCGGATAGGCCACCATCAGGCCGAAGGTCCCAGCCTTTCCGATCCACAGGACGTCGATGCGACGCGCGCCGAGCGCGGCGAGCACGAGCACCGTCCCTGCGACGAGCGCCTCGCGCGACACCGTGAGGAGGCCGAACCACAGCGGCACGGCGCCGTGCACGATGACCGCGATGACGGCGGCGCCGACGAGCACCCGGTCGACGGCCGGGTCGAGCACCTTCCCGATCCGCGACACCTGGTGCAAGCGGCGTGCGAGCTGCCCGTCCACCCAGTCGGTGGCGCCGAGGACGCCGAGGAGCACGGCGGCGACCGTCTGGTCGCCCGCGCCGAAGAGCAGCCAGAGGAAGACCCCGACCCCGAGGAACCGAAGCGTGCTGACGGCGTTGGGGATGGTGAGGATCCGGTCCTCTGCGAGGTCCGGAGCCGGCATGGAGTGGAGTCTACGGGTGGCCCGTGTGCCAGTCTGTGCCCGTGCCACGCTTCGAGGCGTTCCGAGGAGCGCGCTATGACGTCACCGCCACCAACCTCGACGACGTGATCGCGCCGCCCTACGACGTCGTGGGCAACGAGGAGCGCGAGATGCTTGCGGGCCGCAGCCCGTTCAACGCGATCCACCTCGAGCTGCCCGAGCCCGATCCCACGACCGGCCGGGACCGGTACCTCGCGGCAGCCGACCTCCTCGAGTCGTGGCTCGAACGCCGCGTCCTCGCAGAGGACGCCGCGCCGGCCTTCTACCCCTATCGGATGACCGCGCCGGACGGCACGGCGACGACCGGGGTCCTCGGGGCGCTCGCGATCGGCGACGACGTGCTGCCGCACGAAGAGACGATGCCCAAGCCCAAGAGCGACAGGCTCGATCTGCTGCGAGCGACCGGCACCAACTTGTCGCCGATCTGGGGCCTGTCGCTCACGGCGGGGCTCACCGAGACGTTCCTTCCCGAGGGACCCCCCCGGCAGGACGCGCACGACGACGACGGTGTGCGCCACCAGCTCTGGGTGCTCGACGACCCGGTTGCCGTCGCGAGGGTGCGAGAGGCGGTCGCGGCCTCGCCCGTCGTCATCGCCGACGGCCATCACCGCTACGAGACCGCCCGGACCTATCGCGACGAGGTGCGGCGCGCGAACGGGGACCGTCCAGGCGACCACGACTTCGTGATGGCGCTCATGGTGGAGCTGGCGGAGTCCCAGCTGCACGTGCGGGCCATCCACCGCATGGTGGAGGGGCTGCCACCGCAGGCCAATCCCGTCGAGCTGCTCGGCAGGTACTTCGACGCCGTGCACGCGGGCCCCGCCTCCGAGCGGGTGGTGGGAGCGCTCGAGGGTGCCGGGTCGCTCGCCGCGGTGACGGCAGGCGGTGCGTGGCTCCTCACGCCGCGCCCCGGTGCGTTCGACGAGGCCGGCACCGATCTCGAGGCGGGGCTCGTCGACCTCGCTCTTCGACAGGTGCCCGACGTCTCGGTGGCCTACACGGCGAAGTGGCAGGAGGTGCTTGCAGAGGCCGGCGAGGGACGCGCGCAATTGGGGATCATCCTGCGTCCCGTGACGGTCGCCCAGATCTCGGCGTGGGCTGCGGCACGCAGGCGCATGCCCCCGAAGACGACGTACTTCACCCCGAAGCCCCGCACCGGGATGGTGTTCCGGCGGCTCTCGCGCGAGCCGGCGTTTCCGTAGCCGGCGCCGGGATCGAGTACCTCGTTCGCCGCGCCGGCCGCAGCCCCAGTCGCAAAGGCGCTACTCGACCGTCCAGGTCGCTCCGGAGCGGAGCAGCGCCTTCAAGTCGCCCAACCCGCGTCGCTCCTGGGCGTCGGCGACCTGCTTGGCCATGGACGCGCCGTACTCGGGCCGCTCCACCGCTCGGAAGACCCCGATCGGCGTCGGCTCGTACGGCCCTCGCGAGAGCCGCGAAAGCGCGAACGCGAGGCCCGGGTCTTCCCGGCGCTCGTCGTGGACGAGGACCGCCTCCTCCCCGACGTCGGCGACGTCCACGATCTCCAGCCGGCCGTCGGGGCGCTGGACGACGCCCTTCTCCTTGTCGGGGCCGAACCGGATCGGCTCGCCGTGCACGAGCGGCACCAGCATCGACGCCCGCACGTCACGCCCGGTGATCTTCTCGAACGCGCCGTCGTTGAACACGTTGCAGTTCTGGTAGACCTCCACGAAGGCTGCGCCGTCGTGGTCGTGGGCACGGCGGAACATCTCCTGCATGTGCTGGCGGTCCATGTCGTGGGTGCGGGCGACGAAGCTCGCCTCCGCGCCGAGCGCGAGACTGACCGGGTTGAACGGGGTGTCGAGGGAGCCGAACGGCGTGGACTTCGTGACCTTGGCAACTTCGGACGTCGGCGAGTACTGGCCCTTGGTCAGCCCGTAGATCTGGTTGTTGAACATGAGGATCGTCATCCGCACGTTGCGCCGCAACGCGTGGATGAGGTGGTTGCCGCCGATCGAGAGCGCGTCGCCGTCGCCGGTGACGATCCACACGTCGAGGTCCGGGCGCGTGGTGGCGAGCCCGGTCGCGATGGCGGGCGCACGGCCGTGGATCGAGTGCATCCCGTAGGTCGACATGTAGTACGGGAAGCGCGCTGCGCACCCGATACCCGAGAGGAACACGGTGTTCTCCCGGCGCACCCCGAGCTCGGGAAGGAGCATCTGGACGGCGGCGAGGATCGAGTAGTCCCCGCAGCCCGGGCACCAACGGACCTCCTGGTCGCTCGCCCAGTCCTTCCGGGTCGTCTGCGGGACGGCGGCGGTGGTCATGCGGACCCTCCGAAGATGGCGGCGGTGGTCATGCGGACCCTCCGAAGATGGCGGCGGTGGTCATGCGGACCCTCCGAGAAGTGACTCGATCGCGGAGTCGACCTCGACGGCGCGGAAGGGGAC
>JAJZMN010000219.1 GCA_021850345.1 Actinomycetes bacterium
GAATGCCCGCCATCACCTTTTGGAAGAGGTGGATGGCCTCGTATCCGAAAACGCTGATGATGCCCATGCATACGAAGGTGATGGCGAGGCCGATGTAAAAGTTCACGCCGGTGAGGACGTGGATGGCCTCCGCCGCGAAGATAGACTCGAGCGCCTCGAAGCCGATCTGGGTGATCCAGGTGAGCGCGGCGGGCAGGTGGATCGTGCGGCCGAACGCCTCGCGGGACTGCTGCAGCTGGGGGCTGCCGGTCCGTCTCCCGATAGTGCCGAGCATCGCCACGGTGATCGAGCCAAGAAGGTTGCCGATCACGATGGCGGCGATGCCCCACGCCCATCCGAGGCCGATGAAGGTCGCGGTCCCGATCACCCCGACGAACATCGTCGTCGGGTTGATCTGGGCCGTGAACCACAGCGACATCAGCCGCTTGGTTGACCCGTAGCGGTGCTCGGGCGACACCGGCCGAATGCCTCGCTCTTCGAGCGTGAGGTCGTTCGACTTCTCCGGACCGCGGTCTGCCAGGAGTGCCTTGCTCAGGTGGTGACGGGTACCCGAGCCTGAACTGCGATCGTCCATGTTGCGCCCCCCAGTGCAAGAGAACGGCCATGGCGGCCGAATGCGATGCGTTATACCATGTGTCCAAACATCATGCGCCCGAAACGGGACCCATGTCAACGACGACGGGCGGTGGAGTGTCACTCCAAGAGAGCGACGTCCTCACGACCACGCCGGCGCTCTCGAGCTCGGCGACAGTGGCGGCGGTGTCGGCCCCCGGGACGTCTGCGCACAGCGGCAGGAGCAGCCGGGTGCCGTACCCAGCCTCGGCGCCGCTGAGCGCGGTTGCCTTGTCGCAGAAGCTGGTGGCGATACCGAGGATGTCGACGTCGGTGATCCCGTGCTCCTTCAGGATGGCGTCGAGGCTCCGACCGGCGTCGTCGTGCCCTTCGAACCCGCTGAACGCCGCTGCATCCTCGCCCTTCGAGACGACGATCGCGTCCTCGGGCAGGCGGAGGTTCCGGTGCAGCTCGGCTCCCGGACTTCCGGCCCGGCAGTGCACCGGCCAGGTCTCGGCGTAGTCGGGGTCCTGGCCTTCGGGGGCGAAGTGCGCGCCCGGGTCGACGTGCCAGTCCCGGGTGGCCACGACCACGGCGTAGTCGGCCGCGTGCTCCGCTGCATACGCGCTGATCGCCTGCGCGACGCGCGCTCCCCCTGGCACACCGAGGGACCCACCTTCGCAGAAGTCGTTCTGCACGTCGACGACGATCAGTGCCCGGCGCTCGACCTCCATCGGCTCCTCCCTCCTCGGTCCGTCTCGGCTTGATGGGCGTCCGTGATCCCGTCGGGTCTGCCGGTCACGTCGGGGCCACCAGCTCTGAGGTGCACGCGTTCTGCGCCACTATGGTGCCACGGCGGAGCACGATGCGCGGGGGCTGCATCCGGCGGAGGACTTCGGTCGCGTTCGGCGCGTCGTAGACGACGAGGTCGGCCGCACAGCCGCTCCCGAGCCCGTAGTCCGCGATGCGCATGGCGCGCGCCGCCTGGTTGGTCACCATGGCGAGTGCGTAGGTGACGTCGTCGGGGGCCACCAGCTGCGCGACGTGGCACATGTACTGCGCCACCTCCAGCTGGTCGTTGCGGCCGAAGGGGTAGTACGGGTCGAAGACGTCGTCCTGGGCGGCGGCCAGGTTGATCCCGGCCGCGCGTAGCTCGGCGAGCCGGGTCGTCCCGCGCCGGATCCTCCCTCGATCGGTCCTGCCGCCGAAGACGAGGCTGATGTGCGCGTTGCTGACGATGGTCATCTCCGCCGTCGCCACGAGGTCGATGACGCGCGCGGCATGGGCGTCGTCGTACGCGGAGAGCGCGCCGCAGTGGCTGGCGGCGACCCTGCCGTGGAGACCACGGCGGTCGGCCTGCAACGCGAGGTACTCGAGGCTCCGGCTGGTCGGGTCGTCGGTGTCGTCGACGAGCATGTGGACGTCGGCGTCGTGGCGCTCAGCCAGGTCGAGACAGATGTCGACGTGGCGGCGAGCGTCCTCGTCGGAGCATTCGAACCACGGCATGCCGCCCACCACGTCGGCACCGGCGGCCATCGCCTGCTCCATGAGCTCGGCGGTGCCGGGGGAGCGCACGATCGCTTCCTGGGGGAATGCCACCACCTCGATCGTCACGAGCTCGCGCCAGCGTTCTCGCAGTGTGCACAGGCCCTCGACGGGCACCGTCCCGCCGATCGGGTCGACGTCGGCGAACGCGCGGATGGTGGTGGTGCCGTGCCGCAGCGCCTCAGAGACGGCTCGACTGGCGCGCTCGACGACGCCGTCGACGGTGTAGGAGCGCTTCAGGTGCCAGGTCTCACGGACCGAGTCATCGAGCGTGGGCGACGGCGACGGCGACGCGTGGTCCCTGGTGAAGCACTTGTCGAGATGGACGTGGACGTTGACGAAGGCGGGAAGGGCGAGCCCCCCGCCGCCGTCGATCAGCTCGGCACCGGCGGGATCGAGCGCCGGGCCGACCTCGGCGATGACGCCTCCGTCGATACGGACGTCGACCGTCCCGCCGGCGTCGCCGACCTTCCGGACGTCACGAAGGATGGTGGCCAACGTCAGCCTGCCGCAGTCGTGCCGTGCGTCGAGCCTGCCGGCGCGCGGTCACGGCCGTCGCGCCCGTTGCCGGGGTCGCGCTCCACGCGGACCTCGCCGCCGAAGGCTGCCACCACGTCCATGATCGGCTTGCGCTGAGCGCCGTCCACGGGTATGTGCGCGGCGGTCACATAGCTGGCGAGCGGGGAGGCGAGGAAGGTCACCAGGCTCGCCACCTCCTCGGGCTGGCAGATGCGGCCGAAGGGCAGGCTCGCCAAGGCCAGCTCGCGCGCACGGTCCTGGGTGACCTTCATGTCGCGGGCGAACGCCTTCTCGAGGCGGTCCCAGCGGTCGGTATCGACCGGGCCCGGGTTCACCGTGTTGACCCGGATGCCGAACGGGGCGTACTGCTCGGCGATCGACGAGGCGAAGTTGATGTCCGCGGCGTTGGCCGCGCCCGCGGTCAGCTCCCAGTAGCTGGGCTTCAACCCGTCGTTGCCCACGACGAGGACGATCGAGCCGGAGCCCTGCGCCACCATGTGCGGAATGACGTGGCGGACGGTACGCACGTAGCCGAGGAATTTCAGCCGCACGCTCCCCAGCCAGTCCTCGTCGGTGAGCTCGGTGAGGAGGCCGCCGGGCGACGAGCCGGCGCAGGTGACGCGGATGTCGATGCCGCCGAGCGCGTCGACGGCCTGCTCGACGACCGACCTGGTCGCCCCCTCCTCGCTCATGTCTCCGGCGAGGGGGACGACGCGCCGACCGGACTCGCCAGCAAGTGCGCGAGCGGTGGCCTCGAGGCGCATGGCATCCCGTGCATTGACCGCCACGTCGCACCCTTCGAGCGCCAGCATCCGAGCGGTCGCGAGGCCGATCCCTTTGCTGGCGCCGGTCACGAGTGCCCGCTGTCCGGAAAGTCGAAGGTCCATCTCGGTTGTCCTTTCGCTTGGTCTTCTCGCTCGATCTTGAGTTCGGCCGGACGTCACCCCGACACGCCGAACGCTGCCGGCCGAGCAGGCCCGGTGCAGGGTCCAACGCGTCGGTCACAGGGGCCTACGGGGCCCGGGCGCTCAGCGACGCGACGTCACCGGCGCGAGGAGCCCTGCGAGGCTCCCGATCCTGAGGGGCCGGAGACGAGCTCGACGAGAATCGACCCCGTCGCTCGAGGATCGAGGAAGGCTATGGTCGTCCCTCCCGCGCCCGGGCGGGGTGCCGGCTCGAGCATGGGCACGCCGCGCCGTCGCAGCTCGCCGAGCGCGTCATCGATGTCCTCCACCTCGAAGGCGACGTGTTGGATGGTCGGCCCGGTCCGCTCGAGCCACTCGGCGTTCCACCCCTCGTCGGTGCGAGGGGTGATCACCTCGACCAGCGCGTTGCCGCAGCTGTGGAAGCCGACGTCGAGCTCGGTGCCGTAGTGCTCGACGTGGGTGAGCGGCATTCCCAGCACCTCGAGGGCAGAGGTGATCGGTTCGGGGTCGGCAACGAGAACGCCGGCGTGGTGCAGCCCGAGGACCCTCACGACGCGGCCTTCACGGTTTGACCTTTGCGGCGTGCACTTCGCGCACGGTGGTCACGGCTCGAGGTACGCGACCGCTCGCGTGGGTGCTCCGTCGCCGCCGACCACGCGCAGGGGCAGCGCGGAGAGGACGAAGGCGTCGCGCCCGAGGCGTTCGAGGCCCATGAGGTTCTCGATCAGGGGGATGCCGGCGCCGAGCGCGACCTGGTGGTTGGGCCAGGGCCGCGTGTCGTCGATCGCGAAGTCGAGCGCGATCGCCCTTGGCGCGGCGGCGACGACCGCCTTGGTGGCGGTCGCGTCCAAGAAGGGATTGTCGTCGTAGAGGCGTGGCGTGCCGGCGTGCGCGTCCGTCCACCCGGCGTTCAGGGCGACGATCTTTGTCCGCGCCGATGTGGGGTCGAAACCCCCCGCCTCCAGGTCGTCGACCGTGATCGGCGTGCCGGGCCTGGCACGCGACCGCAGGTCGACACGCACACCCGGTCCGACGAACGTGTCGACGGGGACTGCGTCGATCGTGACCCCGTCCGCCACGATGTGCGACGGCGCGTCCACGTGCGTCGCGGTGTGGAGCGTCATCCGCAGCACCGTGTTCCGGATGCCGTCGCGCTCGAGCTCGTGGTAGGGCTCGAGCTCCGGGCACGGGTGTCCTGGCACCGGCGTCGTGGCCACCGAGAGGGGCATGGAGAGGTCGAACGTACCCACCGCGGCATGGTATCGCAAGTGCGCGAAGCCGACCAGTATGCTGCGGCGCCGTGGAGGGACGGACCTACGGGCGGCGCGAGCCCTGGCGGCAGGAGGCCCGGCCGTGAGCGGCTGGCGGGTCGCTCCGGCCGAGCTTCCCGAGGACGTGGAAGGGTTCCTCGCTCGACGCGGCGCCGCGCAGGTCAACCTCTACCGGGCGCTCGCCAACTCGCCGGACCTCGTCCGTGCGTGGCGATCGTTCCTCTGGTGCCTGCGGGACCGTTGCGACTCCCCGAGGTCGATCCGAGAGCTCGTCGTCTTGCGGTGCGCCCTCCGCCACGCGTCAGAGTACGAGTGGGCCCACCACGCCGCGATGGCGCGTGCCGCCGGGGTCAGCGAGGAGCAGATCGCTTCCGTAATGGGCCGGCCTGACGCCCCCTGCTTCAGCGCAGGCGAGCAGCTCGCGCTCGAGCTCACCGACGCCGTCTGCGACGGCGCGGTCTCCGACGACCTGGCGGCACGCGCCGTCGACCAGCTCAGCTCGAAGGTCTACGTGGAGCTGGCGCTCACGGCCGCCGCCTACGCGATGGCGGCGCGGGTGCTCGACGCGCTCGGCGTCCCGCTCGAAGACACGATGCCGAGCGTGCGCTTCCCGGCCCGCTGATCCATCGGCCGACCGGGTGGGGCACCGACCCCCTGGCCGACCCCTCTGGGCGACGCGCCGCTGGGCGACCGGCTGCCCCTACGGCATTGCGCGCGCTCAGGAGCGGGGCAGGCGCCGCCGGGCAACGATTACCCGAGGGAACCGACGACCTCCTCGACGGCGTTGCCTGGCACGTCGAAGAAGCAGATGATCCGGCACGGGCAGGCTTCGCCGCCCTCGAACTTCCAGGGGAATGCGCCGATCACGCAGCGCTGGTTCAGCACCGTGTCGATGTTCCCGCCGACGTTCTCCGCGTGGATGCAGCCACCGGGGAACGCCAGGTAGTGCATCGGGAAGAGGTCTTCGGTGATCTCTCGCCCGCTCAGATGATGGATATAGGTGTACTCGCCGAAGTAGTCGCGCGCGCTCATACCGACGTGCTGCTCGAAGCGGGAAGCGATGTCGGGTCGCATGTGGCGGATCGTCGTGTTCATCGGGTGGTCGCCCGAGCCGGCGTCGATGCCCCACCAGGCGATCTCCATGTCCAACATCCAGCGCGCGAGCTCCACGCCGCCGCCCGGGTGCATGCAGAAATAGCGCACCAGGTCCTGCTCGGGCGCGCCCTGGTAGTAGCGGTGGAAGCCGGTGTGGATGAGGAGGATGTCGCCCCTCTTCACCTCCATCTTGGAGGTGATGTGCTCGGGCCTGATCACGTCCCAGTCTCCACAGACGTCGGACACGTCCACCACCACGCCCTCGTGCACCAGCTTCTCGAGGGGGAGCGACGCCATGTCGAGGCCGCCGTCGGCGCCGTGCATCGGCCCGTCGAGGTGGGTGCCGGTGTGCAGCGAGGTCTCGATCCGCTGGGAGACGATGCGGTTGGTCTGCAGCGTCTGGGTGTAGTAGATCTTCGCCCCCGGATAGCCGACCCATCCCGGCGTGTGCAGGTTCCACGGATGGGTGAGGTCGACGAGACGCACGGGTGCTCTCCTCCGCTTGATGACCGAGCCGCAGTCGCGCTCGATCGACTGGACGAGTGATCGTCCATCACGGTATACCATATGCGATGGTGAGGGTGGGCGACCCGGACAGGCTCGCGTCACGTGCGCTCGGTCGCGTGAAGCCCTTGGCGCAGCGTG
>JAJZMN010000030.1 GCA_021850345.1 Actinomycetes bacterium
CCCCGTCGTGGAGGACGGCTTTCAAGAAGGCGTCGTTCGCCAGGGCCTTTGCGACCTCGACGGGGATCGGGCCACCCCCTTGGAGCTGGCAGGGCTCGCCGTCGTGGGCGTGGCCGCGCCGCCACGCGTAGAGGTCACAGACGATCACGAGCTCGACTTCGCGGCCGCGGCCGTGGGCCGTGGGCCCCGACGTGCAGGCGAAGAGGGCGTCTGCGGCGTAGGCACTGAAGCGCTCGGGCACCCCCGTGCGCGTGGCCGCTTTGTGGCGGCGCTTGGCGTCGCGTTCGATCCTCGTGATCAAAGAAAGCCCGAGGTGTGGGGGGAGCGCACCTTCAAAGCAGATCATCCCGAGGCCGTCTTTCCAGTGGCGGAACCGCCGGGCGGCCACCTGGGCGCGGTGGAGGTCGGCGACCGGGGTCTTTGTGAACCGGGTCGCCCGGGCGGCGTCTTGGAGCTCTGCCAGGTCCCCGGTGCACGCCGCGGCGAGGAGCGCGGGCTCTGCGTCGGGGAGTGTGTCGAGGGTCTTGGCGATCTCGTGGGCCTGGGCGATCGAGACCTCCCCGCCCAAGAGCGCCTCTTTGGTCGCGCGGTGCGCGTCGAGGGCCTTTGCGAGCAAGAGGCCCTGACGGGCATCCCTTCGCGTCGTCCCTGCCTTTCGGGCCATCCAGTGCACCGGGTCCGCGCACCCCTTTGCCTTGTGCACCCCCGAGGCGACGGCCCGGGCGCCCATAAAGAGCCGTGCGGCTGCACAAGCCTTCTCGGTGCGGGCCAGCTCGTCGGCGAGGGCGGCAGCGTCATGACCCGACAGTGCGGAGGGGTCGAAGTGCTCGAGCGCGCGCAAAAGCGACCTCGCTGCCTCTCCCACCGAGCGCGACACGCCCCCAACCTCCTGCCCCTTCCCTTACTGACCAAGGAACGGACGCAGAAGGCCGCCGCCGCGCACAGCGACGAACGGCACTCCGGGCGTCTGACTCCTACGATAGCGAACAGGTGTTCGCTTTGTCACAGACCAGGTCCGCAGGCCTGGTCAGCGCGGGGACCACTCCCGCATGTGACGGCCGGGCAGCGCATCGCGCCGGTGCGAACGAGCGTCGAGGCTTCGACGTAGTCACAACGAAAAGGCGTTGCCCTCCGAAACGGCCTGTTCCGCAGACTCGATGGAGCTGTCGATTGCTCGCCGAAGCATGCGCGCCGCAGCGGCCGGGTCGTCCGCTTCCGTCAGCCACCGCACCACGACGAAGTGGCGTACGCCGGCGGCTGCAAGGTCGGGCACCGTCGAGGGCGTTACGCCGCCGGTCACGAAGACGGGCCGACTGAGCGCTTCAGCCTCTCGCACGGCGATCGTCGCGTAGCCGACGCCGGTACCGGGGCGGCCAGGTTTCGTTGGGGTCTCCACGACCGGTCCAGCCGAGATGTAGTCGATCGGCTCGACTTCTGAGTGCTCGAGCTCCTCGGGTGCGTGAGTCGAGAGCCCGATGATCGCGAACGGACCGAGGATCCGCCGGGCGAGGAACGGCGGTGCGTCGTCTTGTCCGACGTGGACCCCGTCCGCACCCACCTCGAGCGCGAGGTCCGGGCGATCGTTGAGGATGAACGGCACGTCGAGTTGGTTGCACACCTGCTGCACGAGAGCTGCTCGGCGAAGAATTGCTCGTGCCTCGAGGCCCTTGTCCCTCAATTGCACCACATCGACGCCTCCGGAGATGCAGGTGGCGACGAAGTCGGCCAGATCGGGGCGGTCTGGAGTGCAGAGATACAGCCGTCGCCCCGCGAGCGGGCCCCGATCTTCGTGGCGTATCCGAGCGCTCACCGTGCGGCCTTGCCCTCGGAGTCCTTCCACACTCTCCGACCCTCGGGCATCGTCTTGCTCGCCGATTTCCAAGGTTCCGCTGCCTTCATCGTCGCGGCGACCTGGATCTCGCTGCGGCGTTTGCAGAGACCGCCCTGTCAGCATTCGCATCGGCCGTCGCAGGGACCTTCGCAGCAGCTTTCGCCTCGCGCTTGCGACGGCGGACTTCGGCAAGGCTCTCGGTGTCGGTGATGTCGGCGACCGACAGAAAGGTTCCCGGTTCACCGAACGGATCGGAGGCTTCCACCCAGCCGGGGGGCCGCACGCCAAGCTGCTTTCCGCAGAGTGCCACGAAGATGCGGGCCTTGCGAGCGCCGAACCCAGGCAAGGCCTCGACGCGCCGACGGAGCTCGATCCCATCGCGGGCGTCAGTCCATATGCGGGACGCGTCACCGCCATAGTCATCGGCGACGACCCGGCAGAGTTCCTGCACCCGGTTCGCCATCGAGGCGGGGTAGCGGTGTACAGAGGGCCGAAGTGCGAACGCCTGGACGACGACGTCAGGATCCATGGACGCGATCCGGAGAGCGTCGATGGGAATGGTGAGTCCCAGCCGTTCCACCAGATCGGCTGGGCCGCGAAAGGCCTTTTCGATCGTGATCTGTTGGTCGAGAACCATCCCGATGAGGAGCGCCAAGGGATCCTCCGAGATCAAACGGTCCGCTTGCTCGTCGCTTGAGAGGTGAAGCTGAGTCACCACGAGAGCGTCTCACACCAGCTGGCTGCCACGCTCGACCATCGGCGGCTTCGGTTGGTCGGTACCGCGGATCATGCGACGGGCCGCCTCCTCGGTCGTGGGGTTGGCGAGTGCGCTCACCACATCCCCCTGCCGGAGCGTCGTCGAACCGGTGGCGAAGAGCATGTGCTCACCGCGTTGCACGGAGATCACGATGCAACCCGGCGGGAGCCCTGCAGTGCTGAGCGGGACGTCCGCGACCGGTGAGTCCGCACCCACGCGCTCTTCGACCGTCACCGCGCTCGGCGAGATCGCGGCGATCTGACCGGCATTGGCTGCCAGGGCGTGCTGGTACCCGCGAACGACGTCGCTGATCGACAGGATGCCGACCACCCGCCGGCTCGAGGTGACGGTGACCCAGTGCCCACCCGCCTGCATCAGCGCTTCGAGCGCGACATTGAGTCGGGCGGACTCCGGAACGCTCGTGGTCGTCGTGTCCATCGCCGCTGCGACGGTGAGTTGGTCCGACGCTTCCAGCGCGCCAGAGGCCTCCGACTCGTCGAGCGAGCCGACCTCGGAGCCGTGCGCTGTCCGCGGCTCCTGATCGGATGCCGAGCTGTCGGATTCCCCGGCGCTTTCGGTGGCCGAGCTGACGAGGCCGCGACCAGCACCTCGGCCCAGCTCAGCGCCCTCACCGCCCTCCGCGTCTGCCGGAAGGCGCCCCTCGCCCGCGTCGGCCGGAAGGCGCCCCTCGCCCGCGTCGGCCGGAAGGCGCCCCTCGCCCGCGTCGGCCGGAAGGCGCCCCTCGCCGTCGCCTTCGGCAACCTGACGGGAGTCCCCGTCCCGGCTGCTCGGGACGCCCGCAGGCTGGAGCAGCCGGAGCACGCGACTCAGGTCGACCGTGCCGAGGTAGTAGCCGTCGCCGTCGACGACTGGCGCGCCGGGCACGCCGGCGGTGCGCAACTCGTCGCGGGCCTCGCCGAGTGGAGTGGTGTCTCGAAGCGTGAGCTTTGGTGGCGTCGCGGCGTCGACCACTTGGACGAGGGACAGCAATGGCAGGCCGAACTGCAGTCGGCTCGCTTCGGAGTCTTCGCGGGTCCGGAGTTGGGAACGGTAGATGCTGTCGTCCGACCTGGAGACGATGAACGTCGACAGTGCGATCGCGACCAGCGCCGGTGCGACGATCTCGATGCTCCCCGTCATTTCGGCCACCATGATCATGACGGCGAGCGGTGCTCGGGAGATGCCGCCGAAGACGGCCATCATGCCGACGACGACGAACGGCGCCGGATCGTGACCGACACCCGGAGCGAACGGCTCGAACAGCCGCCAGAAGGCGAGGCCGGTGAAGGCGCCGATCACCATGCCCGGACCGAAGACGCCACCCGATCCCCCGGTGCCGATCGACAGGGCCGTCGCCACGATCCGGGCAAAGGGGAGCATCAGCACGATCCATAGCGGCGTGTGCAACAGGTCGCCCCTGAGCTGGAGCGACTGCTGTACCCAGCCGTAGCCGGTCCCGAGCACCTCGGGGAGCGCGAGGGCGATCAGGCCTACGAACAGTCCCCCGAGGGCAGGGCGGAGCTTCCGGGAGAACGGCAGACGACTGGCGAGTGTGGCGACGCCGTAGAAGCCCTTGGAGTACAGCAGCCCGACCCCGCCGGAGATGAGGCCGATGACCCCGAACCAGAGGAGCTGGATGGGCTGATCGAAGTGGTAGGAGGGCGTCGCGAAGAGCGGGTGGAACCCGAAGACCGAGCCGAAGATCGCGTACGCGATGATCGACGCGAAGAGGCCCGGCATCAGCGCCGAGTACTCGAAGTCGTCTCGGTAGACGACGTCGGCGGCAAGCACCGCGCCGCCCAGCGGAGCGCTGAAGATGGCCCCGATGCCCGACCCGATGCCTACGGACACGGCGATGCGGCCGTCCTCCGGAGACAGGTCGAGGACGCGCGCGAGCAACGAGCCGAAGCCGGCGCTGATCTGGGCGGTCGGTCCTTCTCTCCCGCCCGACCCGCCCGACCCGATGGTGAGAGCGGAGGCGACGATCTTGATGATGACCGCCCTCAGGCGAATGCCGCGCGGGTTGTAATGCACCGCGTCGATGGCCGCGTCCGTGCCGTGGCCCTCGGCCTCGGGCGCCCAGGTGAACACGAGAAATCCCGCGGCGAGGGCTCCCGCGACCACGACGAGCGGGATGGCCCATGCACGGAGGTAGTGGACGCCTGAGCCGAGCGCGTTGCCCTCACCCGCAGGAGTCGGGACGCGGTAGTTGGCCAGGGTCTGGAGGAAGAACTGCGTCGACAGTCGCAAGGCTTCGTAGAAGACGACGGCGCCCAGACCTGCCACCGCGCCGATCACCGAGGCGAGGATGAGCCAACGCATCAGGTACGACATGCGGTTGACGTGGCTGCTGGCCCAACTTGCGAAGCGACGCCAACCGGTTCGTCCCTGGAAGAGGGCGGTAGGGGTCGGCGCCGGAGCCGGTCGGGGACTGGGAGGCGTTGTCGAGCTCGACAGCTCGGCTGGAATGAGCTCCCCCGCCCGCAGAGGTCGGGGTGTCAGTTCGTCGGGCATGTGCTCACTGTGCGAGCTCCGGGGTTTGCGGCCGCCCTGCCGCCCGCGGCAGACGGGCGCGGCACCGACGGAGACCTTGCGTCGATGCCGTGGGTCACAGGTCCCATCCGGTGCTCCAGTCCTGTTCGGGTACCTCTCCCGCTGCATCCGCGAGGAGCTGGAGCCCCGCGACCACGGAGCGTCGAGCGTCTTCGGGTACTGCGGTCAAGAGATTGGCGATCTCCTGCCGCCTTCGCTCGGTCACGACGTCGACCAGCCTCCGCCCCGCTTCAGTGAGACCGGCGCGGACCTGGCGACGGTCGTTGCGGTCGGTCCGGCGCCGGACCAGGCCCTTTCGTACGAGGCGGTCGCACAGCCGAGAGGCGGTCGGGGGCGTGACGCCGAGTGCATCGGCGAGTGCGGCGATCCCCTGCGGTCCTCGGGACGCGAGCACCACGAGTGAGCGGTACTGCGTGAGCGTGACGTCGTCGGCGTCGTCGAGGTTGGCCAATGAGCGGGCGGCGACCGCGACGAGGACGCGGCTCGCACTCAGCACCGCGTCGACCATCGGCTCCTGCTGCTCGCTTACGTGGCTAATAGTTGCCCATGGTACGTAGGTTGGCCGCCATGCGCAAACCGGCCCGGCGTTGCCCGAGCCGCCGCAACCCGGGCGCGACGGTGGCCCCACGAAAGCCGGATGGGTGTGGCGGCTCCGCGCTGGCGCAGAATCTTCGGGTGCGGGAGTACCGGTCCCAACCGGACCAACCAGGCCGGCGGGCGACTCTCCGCTGAGCGCCGGAGGATCCCGTGGACGCTGAAGACTTCGAAGAGATCCGGGGCACCGTTCGCGACTTCGTCCGTCATCGGGTGCTGCCCCTCGAGGAGCGCATCGACCGCGAGGACGAGGTCCCGAGGGACATCCAGGAGGCCGCGAAGGAGATGGGCCTCTACGGGTTTGCCATCCCGGCGCGGTACTCGGGACTCGGGCTCGGAATGCACGAAGAGTGCCGGCTCGTCTTCGAGCTCGGCTACACGACGCCGGCGTTCCGTTCCCTCTTCGGCAGCAACAACGGCATTGCGGGGCACGTCCTCATGGAGGGCGCGACCGAAGCACAACGGGAGCGGTGGCTTCCCCTCCTCGCGTCCGGCGAGATCGTCGCGTCGTTTGCACTCACCGAACCAGAGGCTGGCTCGGACCCCTCCGGGCTGTCGACCGTCGCACGCCGCGACGGAGACGGGTGGAAGATCTCCGGCTCCAAGCGCTATATCACGAACGCTCCGGTCGCCGACGTGTTCATGGTGTTCGCGCGGACCGGCGGTCCGGGTGCTTCTCTCCACCTTCATGGTCCGTTACCAGCACCGTGCTCAAACGTGAGCACGCTCAGGCAGCCACGGGTTGCCCCGTGGCGGTGACGGACTCGCCCGGTTGCCCGGACCCGTCTAAGCGCTTCACTGAGACGTCCGGCCGAAG
>JAJZMN010000228.1 GCA_021850345.1 Actinomycetes bacterium
CCAAGATGCCGAACACCCTCGGCAGAGCGCGGCTGATTCTGTTGTTCATTGCGTCCTCCTGGTTGACCACCGCCAGGAGGCAGGCATTGGGCGGCAGTCGTCGAGAACGAGACCACCGCTGTTGCGAAGTGCCACTGGCTTGACCGGTTCCCTTTGTCGTTTCGACTCGCGGGCCGGTTTCGCCACTCGCTCCGCACAGGCCAGGCGACCATCTAGGGCCTGTGCATCGATGCAATCCGCGCTGAGATGCGCCACATGTGCGTTGCGCTCATGCGGCAGCTCTTCCTATTCCCAGGACACGCCGAGTTCACACAGGAAAGTTGCGGTGTTCTTGCAAAACACGCGGTGCTCGCATTCGCGCTGACAAGGAATCCGGCGTCCCGCTCGACCGCTCCTCACGGGTGCCAGAAGGCCGGCAACGACCGTGTCGACCTCGATAGAGTGTGCGCCGGGGAGAAGAAGGGGGTGGGGAGTATGGAACGCCGTCGACGCGTGCCTCGGCACACGGTCGGATGGAAGGGGAAGTACTTCATCGAGGGTGACGGCCTCGAGGCCTGGCACGAATGCCGCGTCGTCGATATCTCGCTCATAGGCATGGGCATCGAGATGTTCGGACCGGTGCTGCACCCGGCCCGTCTCGTGGGTCGGCACATCGTCGTGGAAGCACCAGCGGGCGCGTCCCTCGGTATCCATCAGCGATGTGAGGTGAGGAACGTCGGCCCGGGCGCGAGCGGAGGGACTCGGGTCGGATTGGAGTTCGTCGACTTGACGGACTCCCAACGGTCGATTCTGGACGCCTTCGTGGCCATGGGCGAGTTGTGGTGAGCGCCTCCAGCCGTCTCGTGCCGCTCACACCCGCTTCCCGATGAGGGAAGCCTGAAGGAGCAGCACCACCGGTAGCCTCCGCAGGAGGCTCGGGATCCCCGCAGCCGGCTTGGACGTCGCGCGAGGATTGCCGCGGCTCGTACGAGCGGTACGTTCGACGTGGAGGTGCTCGGATGGCTGAGAGCTCGAAGAGAGCAGACCGGAGGGGGGCACGATCGTCCGCAGGGGAAGCCGCTGACGAAGGGAGCGCTGCGTCGCAGAACGCCATCTCGGTCGCAGGCCCGGCCGCCGCGGGTCGCGGCGCGACCATCCGGGCGGACGTCGGCGCCGCCGACCCGGGCGACACGATCCCGGCGATCGCTGACCTCCGGGGCATCGACCAGCCGCTCCGTGTCCTCTCGCTCGATGGTGAGCGGACCGGCGCAGCCGACCCGCCGTACCCCACCGCGCTCGGCCCCGAGCAGCACCGGGGGATGCTGACCGACATGATCGTCACGCGTCGAGTCGACACCGAGCTCGTGAACCTCCAGCGCCAGGGCCAGCTTGCGCTGTACGCGTCGTGCCTCGGTCAGGAGGCGGCCCAGGTCGGTGTCGCGACGGCGATGGGGGTGCAGGATTGGCTGTTCCCGGAGTACCGCGAGCTCGGGTTGTTCGTCGCACGAGGCGTCGACCCGGTTGGGATCGCGATGATGTGGCGCGGCGCGTACCACGGCGGGAGAGGCCTGCTCGAGAAGCACACGTCACCGATGTGCATCGTCGTCGGAGCGAACGCGCTGCACGCGACCGGGTTCGCCCTCGGCGTCAAGTTGGATGGCGGAGACGAGGTGGTTGCCGCATCCATGGGCGACGGGGCGCTCAGCGAGGGGGACGTGCACGAAGCGTTCAACTTCGCGGCCGTGTTCCACGTGCCCTGTCTCTTCGTCGTAGAGAACAACCAGTGGGCGATCTCCGTCCCCCTTCGAGCGCAGACCAAGAGCGCGACGCTTGCGCAGAAGGCCGTCGCGTACGGGATGCCCGGTGTTCGCTGCGACGGCAACGACGTCCTCGCGACCTACGCCGTGGCGTCCGATGCCATTCGCCGCATTCGGGCCGGTGGGGGCCCCCTCCTCCTCGAGCTCGTCACCTATCGGAGAGGCGCGCACACGACGTCCGACGAGCCGAAGCGCTACCGCGACGATTCCGAGCTCGAGCAGTGGGTGGCGATGGACCCGATCGACCGCTACCGCCGCCACCTGAGCGCCGAGGGGATCTGGGGACCAGAGGAAGAAGAGAAGGCCGCCGCGTCTGGCGACGAGGTGGCGACCCGCGTTCGCGCCGAGGTCTACGACTCGAGAGACCCGTCCGCTGCCGGGCTCTTCGACCTTGTCTTCGCCAAACCGACGAAGGAGCTCGAGCGCCAACGAGCACAGCTCGAGCGAGAGCTCTCCCGGGAGCGTCGATGAGCGCCACCACGATGGTCGCAGCGATCAACACCGCACTTGGTGACGCGATGGACGCCGACGAGAAGGTGCTCGTCTTCGGGGAGGACGTTGGCCGCCTCGGTGGCGTCTTCCGGGTAACCGACGGGTTGTTCGACCGCTTCGGCCCTGAGCGCTGCTTCGATACTCCGCTCGCGGAGGCCGGGATCGTCGGGCTGGCCATCGGGCTCGCCATCAGAGGCTACCGACCGGTCCCCGAGCTGCAGTTCGACGGGTTCAGCTATCCGGCGCTCGACCAGATGCTCAATCAGCTGGCGAAGTACCACCTGCGCTCGGGAGGGCTCGTCGACCTCCCGGTCGTGGTGCGAATCCCTTCTTTCGGCGGCATCGGCTCACCCGAGCACCACTCCGAGTCTCCCGAGACCTATTTCGCGCACACCGCCGGTCTCAAGGTGGTTTGCCCCTCGACGCCCGGCGACGCCTACTCGATGCTGCGTGAAGCCATCGAGTGTCCCGATCCGGTCATCTACCTCGAACCGAAGCAGCGCTACTGGGCCCGCGAGAATCTCGACCTGCCGGTCCGGACGCAGCCGATGGACCAGGCGGTCGTGCGCAGGGCCGGCGACGACGTCACCGTCGTCGCCTACGGGGGTGCGGTCGCCACGGCGATGTCGGCCGCAGAAGAGGCGGAGGCGCAAGCCGGGCTCGCGGTCGAGGTGATCGACCTCCGGACGCTCGCGCCGATCGACGTCGACACCGTGGTCGCCTCGGTGGAGAAGACGGGACGCTGCGTGGTCGTCCACGAGGCGCCGAGGACGCTCGGACTCGGGGCGGAGATCGCCGCCCTCGTCCAGGAGCGGTGCTTCTACCACCTCGAAGCTCCGGTGCTGCGTGCGACCGGTTTCGACACGCCCTATCCACCGGCACGGCTCGAGCGCGACTGGCTGCCGGGCGTCGAGCGTGTCCTCGACGCCGTCCAGGCGGTCTGGGAGCAGTAGGCGGGAGGACGAGCGCATGGAACGCGATTTTCTCCTGCCGGACGTTGGCGAGGGCCTGGAGGACGCCACCGTCGTCGAGTGGCACGTCCAGGTCGGCGAAGCGGTCCACCTGAACGACCCACTCGTCACCATCGAGACCGCGAAGGCGTCGGTCGAGCTGCCCTCACCGTTTGAGGGTCGTGTCGTCCTGCTCAATGCGAGTGAAGGCGACGAGCTGCGCGTCGGCGAGCTGCTGGCGCGCATCGACACGCCTGAGGAAGCGCCGGCGTCGACGGCGCCAGATGCCGCTCCCACGTCGTCTGGTCCGTCGGGGGAGCAGTCGGGCGGCTCGGAGCCGACCACGGGACGGGAAACCACCCCTGAGGCCGAACCGTCGGAGACCGCGCAAGGCGGCGACAGCACTTGGGCGAAGCGCCAGCCGGTCCTTGTCGGGTACGGCGTGGCGGAGGAGCGTCGTGCGCAGACCCGAGGGAGAGACTGGCGACGCCCCAAGGCGCACCCCGGGCAAGTTCGATCGGAAGCCGAAGATGCCCCTGACAGCCCCGCACCACCAGCCGGGAGTCCGGGGAGGCTCCGGTCGACCCGTCCGCTCGCCAAGCCGCCTGTGCGGTGGCTCGCGCGGACGCTCAACGTGGACCTGCGTGATGTTCGGCCCACCGGGGCCCGTGGCGAAGTGACGAGTGAGGACGTTCGCGCCGTGGCGAGTCCTGCCGGCCACAGCGAGAGCGTCTCGGCCGGCGGCCGGGTGCAGGGCGGAGGGGTGCGCGACGAAGAGCTCGCGTGGTGGCCGAGCCCGGGCAGCTCTCCCGTCGTGCCGGGGACCCTCGCCTCGGGGGGACCGGCTCCAGGACCCATGGCTGCAGGACCCATGGAGGACGAAGGCTACGAAGAGCTCCCCGTGCGCGGGGTGAGGGCGCGGATCGCCGAGCGCATGAGCCTGTCGCGCTCGACCATCCCCGAGGCGACGTGTGGGCTCTGGGTGGACTGCGAGCGGCTGCTCTCCTTGCGGTCGGCACTCAACGACGACGCGAGACGCGGGCCTGAGGAGTTTCAGCGAAGCGCCGAGGACGTCACCCCGTTCGCCATCCTTGCTTGGATGGTGTCCTTCGCGCTGCAAACAGCCCCGGTCCTCAACGCCAGCTTCGATGCGGAGGCGAAGGTGATCCGCGTGCACCGTGGCGTCAATCTCGGTATCGCAACGAGCACGGAGATGGGGTTGCTCGTCCCGGTCGTGCACGGTGCGCACGCGCTCGGTCTCCGCGAGTTCGCGGCGGAGCTCTCGCGTCTCACGCGCTCGGCACGCGAGGGCAGGCTGACGCCAGCCGAGCTCACGGGCTCGACGTTCACCGTCACGAATTACGGCGCGCTCGGCCTCGACGACGGTAACCCCGTCATCAACGTCCCGGAGGCCGCCATCCTGGGTATCGGGACGATCGCTCCGCGCGCAACGGTGCACGAGGGCGAACTCGCCGTGCGGTCGACCGCCAAGCTGATCTGTGCGTTCGACCACCGAGTCTCGGACGGCGCGGACGCGGCGCGGTTCCTGAGACGGCTCAAGGCGCTCGCGGAACGACCTGACTTGCTCCTCGGGACGCGCTGAGCTCGCAGCGTCAGCGGTCCGCTGGGCGGTTCAGACCGGGCTCTCTGCCAGCATGGCGTCGGCCACCTTCACGAAGCCGGCGATGTTGGCGCCGGACACGTAGTCACCCGGGCGGTCGAACTCCGCGGCGGTCCGCGTCACGGTGTCGTGGATCTGGATCATGATCTCCTGCAGGCGCCGGTCGACCTCCTCGGATGACCACTGCGTGAACTGCATGTTCTGCGCCATCTCGAGACCGGAGACAGCCACTCCTCCGGCATTGGCCGCCTTGCTCGGGGCGAAGAGCACGCCGGCGGCGACGAACTGCTCCACTGCTCCTGGCACCGTCGGCATGTTGGCGCCCTCGACGACCAGCCGGACGCCTCCCTCGATCAGGTGCACCGCGTCCTTCTCGGCGATCTCGTTCTGGGTCGCGCTGGGGAATGCGCAGTCGGCCGGGACGCTCCACAGCGGGTTCTCGTCCTCGTGGACCCGCGGGGTGTACGACGCGCGCGGGAACCGGTCCGCATACTCTTCGATCCGCCCGCGACGCTCGTTCTTCAGCTCCTTCACCCATTCGAGCTTCTCGCGGTCGATCCCGTCGGGGTCGTACACGAAGCCGTCCGAGTCAGACAGCGTGACGGGCCGGGCGCCGAGGTCGAGGAGCTTCTGTGCGGTGTACTGCGCGACGTTGCCGCTTCCCGAGATCAGGCACGTCTTGCCCGCCAGCCCGTCTCCCTGGACAGCCAGCATCTCGCGGGCGAAGTACACCACGCCGTAGCCGGTGGCCTCCTGGCGGATCGCGGAACCGCCCCAGTTGACGCCCTTGCCGGTGAGCGAGCCGACGAATCGCTTCGCGATCCGCTTGTACGCGCCGAACATGAACCCGATCTCGCGTTCGCCGACGCCGATGTCTCCGGCCGGTACGTCGGTGAACTCGCCGATGTACGGGTACAGCTCGGTCATGAAGGACTGGCAGAACCGGCGGACCTCCGCCTCGCTCCGCCCCTTGGGGTCGAAGTCGGAGCCTCCCTTGGCACCTCCCATCGGCAGGGTGGTGAGGGAGTCCTTGATGGTCTGCTCGAACGCGAGGAACTTGAGCAGACCCTGATTGACCGTGGGATGGAAGCGCAGGCCGCCCTTGTAGGGGCCGATCGAGTTGCTCATCTGGACGCGGTAGCCACGGTTGACGTGGATCTCGCCGTGGTCGTCGACCCAGTTCACGCCGAAGCTGATCACCCGGTCGGGTTCCACCAGTCGCTCGAGTACCCGCTCGGTGATGTAGCGGGGACGGCGCCGAAGGACCGGACCGAGCGAGCCAACGACCTCCCGCACCGCCTGGTGAAACTCGTGCTCGCCGGGGTTCTTCGCCTCGACGAGAGAAAGCAACTCGGCGACATGGCTGCGGACGCGGCCGTCGTCGGACGTGTCCGGCTCGCGAAGTATCGACATGGGGTCACGTTCCCAAGGGAATCTGCTGCCAGATAGGGCCGAAAGTCCCGTTCATCGCCGCGCCGCGACGCGCGACGCGTCGATCAGCCTCCGGTCGTTCCGTCCACTGCCTCGCGCAGGAGCTCTGCATGATCGTTGTCTCGGGCGTACACGCCGTGGCGATCATCGGCAGACTCTCAAAAGTCCAGCGGGAACCTGAGCGCGCGGGCATCGTGCTCAGTATCGAGGTCTCGCACCTCGCGCGCAACAACGCCG
>JAJZMN010000175.1 GCA_021850345.1 Actinomycetes bacterium
ATGCTTGCAAGCGGCCGTTCCCTCGAAGGTTGGTCGGCGGGCAAGGCGCGGCGGGCGCTGCACACCCTCCTCGCGCGGGCGCCACGGACGGCCCATCGGTACGCGGACGACCGCCTCGACACCGTGGCGCTCGCAGATGTGCACCCCGGGGACCTGCTCATGGTGGCGACCGGCGAGGTGGTGCCGGTCGACGGGCGTCTCTCCACGTCCGCCGTCCTCGACGAGTCGATGCTCACCGGCGAGTCGCTGCCCGTGACGCGCACGCCGGCCGACGCCGTGAAGAGCGGCGCGCTGAACGCGGGGACGCCCTTCGACATGCAGGCGACGGCGACGTCGGCCGAGAGCACCTACTCGGGCATTGTCCGGCTGGTCGCGGCAGCCGAGTCGTCACGGCCAGGCTTCGTCCGGCTGGCCGACCGGTACGCCGCTGGGTTCCTCGGCGTGACCGCCGTGGTGGCATCGGCCGCGTGGTTCCTCGGCGGGCCGGCGCGCGCCGTCGCCGTCCTCGTCGTCGCCACGCCGTGCCCACTCATCCTCGCCGCGCCGATCGCCTTCGTCGCCGGACTGTCGATCTCCGCGAGGCGCGGAATGGTGGTGAAGGGCGGTGACGTCCTCGAGCGTCTCGCACGCTGCACGACGTTGCTCTTCGACAAGACGGGCACCTTGACCGAGGGGCGGCCACGCCTCGTGTCGGTGGACGCTGCGCCGAGCGTGCAGGAGGTCGATGCCCTGTCGGCCGCCGCCTCGCTCGACCAATTCTCTCCCCACGTGCTTGCCGGCGCGCTCGTGCAACGGGCGCTCGACGCCGGGCTCGCGCTCGAGCGCCCAACGGACGTCGTGGAGATCCCCGGCAAGGGCATCCGCGGTCGCGTCGGCTCCCGACATGTCGCCGTGGGCTCGGCGCGCTGGGCAGGCTTCGACCCCACGCCCCCGTGGGCCAAGCGCGCGCAGCGCCGCGCCCGCCTCGACGGCGCCCTCACCGTCTTCGTCTCGATCGACGGCAACCCCGCCGCCGTGCTGGTCTTCGAGGATCCGATCCGTCCCGACGCGGCCAGGACCCTGCGCGTCCTTCGCGGTGCCGGCATCGGTCGGCTCGTGATGGTGACGGGCGACCGGCCGGAGGTGGCCGACTCGGTGGGCTCGGCGCTCGGGCTCGACGCAGTGGCGGCCGAGCAGACGCCGGGGGACAAGCTCGACCTCGTCCAAGCCGAGCGACGCAGCGCTCCCACGATGATGGTGGGCGACGGCGTGAACGACGCCCCCGCGCTCGCCGCGGCAGACGTCGGCATCGCCATGGGGGCGCGCGGCGCCACGGCCTCGAGCGAGGCGGCAGACATCGTGCTCAGCGTCGACCGGCTGGATCGGCTGGCGGAGGGCCGCACCATCGCCGTGCGGACCCGACGCATCGCCATCCAAAGCGTCGTCGCCGGCATGGCCCTGTCGCTCGCTGCGATGGGTGTCGCCGCAGCAGGACGGCTCGCTCCGGTGTGGGGGGCGCTCTTGCAAGAGGGCATCGACGTCGCCGTCATCCTGAACGCGTTGCGCGCCCTTCGTCCGGTGCGGGCGCCGGTCGTGCTCGAGGCCGGCGGCGCCGCGCTCGCCCGGCGCTTCCAGGCCGAGCACGGAGGCGTGGGCGCTGTCGCCGAACGTGCACGTCACGTCGCCGACACCATTGGTGTCGTCGACAGTGCCCAGGCGTTCGACGCGCTCGCGGACCTCCACCGAGAGTTCGTCGAGGTCGTCCTCCCTCATGAAGCCGCCGAGGACCGCGAGCTCTACCCCCTCCTCGACCGCGCGATCGGCGGGACCAATCCAACGGGCCCGATGAGCCGGGAGCACGTGGAGATCGCCCACGACGTTCGCCGGCTCGGCCAGCTCCTCGACGAGCTCGGGCCTGCCGACTGGGACGGCGACGACGTGGCGGATCTCCGCCGGCTCCTCTACGGGTTGGCGGCGATCCTCCGCCTGCACACCGCCCAGGAAGAGGAGAGCTACATGTCGCTCGGCGACCACGTCCCGGCGCCAGCGGGATCGCCGGGGCGCTGATCGACCGCCTCGCCGCGCACGACCGCCTCGCCACGCACGACCACCACAGGGCAGTGCGCATGGTCCACGCAGTAGCGGCTGACCGAGCCGAGGACCACCTGCTGGACGTGACCAAGACCGCGTGAGCCGAGCACCAAGAGCGACACCTCGCGGCTGGCGTCGACGAGCGACTCGCCAGGGGGAGGGGGCAACCGCCGCCCGACGACCCGCAACGAGGGGTGGTCGTGCTCGACGAGCCGGATGCCCTCCTCGAGGACCGACTCTTCCAAGACGACCTCTTCGCCCAGTCCCGGCAGCGCCAGCGCGGCGGGCGCCCAGTGGTCGACGTGGAGGACCAGGAGCACGGCACGGCGCAGCTCGCACTCCGCTGCCGCCCACTCGAGCGCGCGCAGGGCGCCAGCCGAGCCGTCGAAGCCGACGGCCACCACCGGGGCCACGGGGCCCGGCGTGCCAGTCATGCGGGCGGGCCGGCGAGGAGGAGCGCCGTCGGCGCCCGTTCGACGCCGGTGGGCCACGGGGCGCGATGCGGGGAAGCCGAGGTGGGGGACGTGTCGTCTCCAACCGGTTGCACCGTCATCGCGCCTCCCTCGGCATGTGCCGGCCTCGTTCTGCCACAGTGCGTCGCTTCCACCCCGCCCTCTAGAGCCGAAAGTCTCTGCGGCGGCGTGGCCGAACCTGATCGGCGTGCCGCGGCCCGTGCGGTGTCCCCGGGGGCACCGCACGATGTTCCGAGGGCCCGCACGGTCGGGCTCGACGCCAGCACCTACTCGCCGACCTCCCCTGCCGCATCCTCGTGCGAGGCTGCACCGGCGCTGCGTCCGATCGCGCCGCCGCGCTCCCAGGGCAGCGAGGAGAAGAACGGGGCGAACAGATCCTCCTCGAGCGACGTGTAGAGCCAGGCGAGCTCGTCCGCGCTCGGGTCCCGTGGCTGGAACTCGATCATGTCGAGGTCGTCGATGACGCAGATCGGCGTGCGCTCCTTCCCCTCGCCCATGACGAGCACGGCAGCGGCGGCAAGGCCCGACGCGACGTTCGCCCCCTGGGTGTGGAAGGGGCGGCCGAACAGGTCGGTCTGGCCGACGTAGTCGTTGATCGCGCGAAAGCCGCTGTGGGCGAGGCAGATCCCAGAGGTCCCGCGCCGCAGCGGCGAGCAGGTACTGTCGGTGAGAACGACACCCACTTCTCGCAGACCGAAGCGCGCGGCCAGGTACCGGCGCAGCTCGTTCGCCGTTGTCTGTGGGCGCTCGGGCCACAAGAGGTAGCCGCCGCCCACGTTGGACTCGTCGATGCCGGCCGACGGGATGAGCGTGCCTTGGGTGACCGTGAAGTGGAAGCCGTGCGGGTTCGCCTGCAGGTAGCGCTCCGACTCGCGTGCGATGAGCTCGAGCTTGGACGCGTCTCCGAAGGGCACCACGCGGCTCTCGCACAACGAGACAACCTTGGAGGCGACGGCGACGACGGTCCGCTCGCCGAGGTCGTCGATGGCACGATCGAGCAGCTCGGTCACCGACATTGCGCCCGCGGCGACGATGTCGGTCTGGATTCCTCGAAGCTGCACGTGCGTCCCTCGTCTCTCGTGCGTCTCTTTCGCCACGCCCGGTGGCGAAGCCGCCTCGAGCATGCCTCACGGCGCCGCGCAGGCGGTGACAGAAGAGCTGAGGTCACCTTGGCCCGGAGGCTCTGGTCTCACCCGGAGATCTCGCTGGGCGACCTGCCAGGCATCCTCGCAGGCACGGGGGAGGGCTCCGCGGCGGGGCCCGCACCATGGCGGGGCCCGCACCATGACGACCTCCGCATCGACCAATTGCCATTTCGACCGTGGTGCAGAGCGCGAGCGCCTGAGCCCGGAGCGGCCCGCTCGGCAGGCCAAGAAGGCGATCGGCGGCAAAGGGCCAGTTCAAAGAGCCAGATTGCGCCTCGAACCGGCACCTGCGGCACGCGGCGCTGCGTCACCCACGGTGCGCGGCCCGCTCGTCGCGCGTACCGCGAGCCCGCGGGCGGGACGCGCCCCAGCGGGTGGGTGGCGGCGGCATGATGGTCCATGCAGTTCGGGCGCTGCCCGCACGGGGTAGGCGCAACGGAGCCGCAGTAACCGAAGAGCGACCAACGACCAGACCAAGACCAAGACCAGACCAAGACCAAGACCAACACGATCAGATCAATCAGTACCAATCAGTACCAATCAGTACATGGAGAGCCGTGATGCACTCGTGCCGTCTGCCGCCAGGGTGGCACCGCCACCGCCGAGCGCGCGGTCACGTCACGCCGTGGGTGGCGCAGGCCGAGAGAACCGGCGAGGAGGTGGCCTAGATGCCCCATCACCTGATCGCCGCTGCGGCGGCGCACACATGGTCCAAGGAGTGGACAGGAGGTGTCACAGGGCTCACCTCGATCGCCTTCTTCTGGCTCGGCATGTTGAACATCACCTTGCTCACCGTCTTCTTGTCGCTGGCATCGAAGCGCTTCGACCTCAGAGCCCAGGCGCGTCGGCGCGACACCGTGACGACCCATCCGATGCGGTGCGCCACCGACCGCCCGTCGCGGCGAGCGACCGACGAGCAACCGGCACCCGCAGTCGAGCTCGAGCCTGCGGCTGCCCGCATGCTTGTCTCGGACGCGGAACGTGACGAGGCGGCGGACGTCGTCTGCCGTGCGATCGCCGACGGTCGCCTCAGCATCGCCGAAGGAACCGCGCGCATCGACAAGGTCCTCACCGCACGGCGCCGGGCGACACTCCTCTCTCTGCTCGACGACCTTCCCCTCGAATCGCCGCCGACGCGTGGCCCCGGCCCGACGGCTGGCATCCTCGCCCTGCGTGTCGCCGCGGCGGCGCTGATCGCCGGCGCGGCGGTGCTCCAGGGCCTCGCGGGGATCTGGGCCCTGTGGCCCGTCGCCATCGCCGCCCTTGCGCCCCTCGCCTTCTCGCCCCGGCACCTCCATGGGCCGGCCCGACAACGCACAGCGCGCCCAGCCGGCCACTGAACGCAGCGGGGGGCTGGCGAGGCTGCGGACGGGCGGGCCGTGACGCTGTGGTTGGGCGTCTACGGCGGGCGTGAGCTCGCTCGCGATCACCAGGCTCTTCGAGCTCCCTGGCGATAGTCGAGCCCGAGTCCCACGGACCGTCGGGGTTCACGCGATAGCGCGGTTCGTCGCATATATCTGGCAATCATGTCGTAGCGCGGGCCAGTTGCAGAGGTTCAGCCAGCATCTTTGCTGGGTAGCATCACGGCTGGGGTCGGGTGCATGCCCGGCGAACGGCGCCCGTCCCGGGCGGCGCCCAGGACGGGATGGGACGGCGACTGTGAGACATGACCCCGAGGCTGCGGCCTCTTTGAGGGACCACAAAGTCCTGCTCTACGGCGACGATCGGCAGTTCGTGCGAGCCGTCGGCGAATCCGCCTTCGGGGAGCTGATCGACGGTGGGTTCGTCGTGCTCATGGGAAGCACCCCGCAGCTGGCAGCGGCCGAGGAATGGATCGAGCTCTCCCGCGATGCGGCAGCACGCCCCTCGGCCCTTGGCCGCTACGTCACGATCGACGCCGAGGCCGTAGCCGACGAGCTCGCCGTCGCCGAGGAGCCGGCGCGGGCCTTCGAAGAGGTGCTGTCCAACGCCTGTGGACAGGTCGGCTTGGCCTGGACGACCGTCCACATCTTCGGCAGCCTCGTCATCTTCGGCAGCCTCGTCGCGGCGCTGTGGGAACGCGGCAAGCCGGAGGTGGCGGCGTCGATCGAGAGCTTCGGCGACCGGCTGGCGGACGAGCACGGCGCGTCCATCCTGTGCGCGTATCCCGCAGCGGCCGTGGCGAGCCAGGAGAGACGCGGCGTCGTCGAGTCCTGCCACACCGCCGTCGTCGAGGCGCCGACGGTCCGGCTCGTTCCCGTACGCGTGGACATGCATCACGCCCATGCCGGAGTAACGGTGTCCGCGGCGACGTGCGCCCGGATGTTCCCCGCAGCCGTGCCCGCCTGCCGGGCGGCGCGGCACTTCGTTCGCGACATCCTCGAGTCCACCAAGTCCAACGACGAGATCATCGACACGATCGAGCTCATCTGCAGCGAGCTATCGGCGAACGCGGTGCGTCACGCTCACTCGGTATTCACTGTGGCACTGGAGTACTCGTCTACACACGTACGTATCGCCGTGACCGACGAGAGGCCCCCCGCCCCCGACGAAGACGACAGCTTTCCGGTACGCGCCGGCCGCGGCCTCGGCATCGTGGCCGCGCTCGCCCGGGACTGGGGTGTCGAGCTCTGCAAGCACGGCCACGCGGTCTGGGCCGAAGTCGCCGACGAGGTGGACGGACGGCCGACGGACAGCGGAGGCTGACGGCGTGGGCGCCCGACCTCACCGAAATGGGGTGCGGGGCGGGAAGCCCCCGGTTTCAGCCGTGGGGGGGTTGTGAACTGCTCCGCTGACCATCACTAACTCTCTGCGAACATATGTACTAGCCTGTCCATATG
>JAJZMN010000245.1 GCA_021850345.1 Actinomycetes bacterium
ATCGGCCACCAGCAGCTCCCGCTACCTCCGGCGGTCTACGGCCTGCGGCCCGAGCTCAGGGGGTACGCCGGGCGGCCAGTGGTCGCCGGCATCCGGCCTGAGCACTTCGAGCTCGCCGGGGACGCCCGCTGCGACGTCCTCGAGAGCAAGGCAGACCTGGTCGAGACACTCGGGTCCGAAGCGCTCGTCCACTTCGAGCTCGGCGCGACGCGGGTGCAGACCGAGGACCTCGAAGGCGGGGGCGTCGGCGAGCTGCGGTTGGCCGACGTGGCGGCGACAGGCGAGGCGATCGCACGGGTGAGCGCACGCGCCCACGTGGCACCTGGGTCGCGGCTCTCCTTCACCGTCGACCCCGCGCTCGTGCAGTTCTTCGACCCGGCGTCAGGTCACGCCGTTCGAGCGCACGCTGGCTGAGCGTGAGTGGCCGGGGATCTCCCAGCGGATCAGCTCTTGGTACGACCGCGCGCGAGCTGGCCGCTGAACCAGTACCACGAGTGGAGCGCTGGCCGTCCGCGCGGTTTGCGCCAGCAACGCAGCCAGCTGGTGGAGCCGCCGCAAGAAGGTCGGCCTTCGTGGGGGTCCTCTACGCGCGCACCTCGTACTCTCCTACGTGCTCCTTCGTCGCACCGCTGGGCGTCGGGCGCACGCTGTGGTCGCCGCGCACGTACGCTATCAACGCCCGCCCTGCACGTACCCCACCCGCTCACCGGCTGTGTGAGACCGCATTGCCGGAGCGTCCGAGACGTCCAGGTACGAGACGTCGATAGTGCCTCACAACCGATACATCGAGCGATAGGAGGCGCGTCGTGCGCACGAACTTCTACAGTTATCTGGAGGGGACCCGACCCACCCTGGTGCCGAGCACGCCTGAGCTTGAGCTCTGGCTCGAGCCCGGCAGGTCGTCGGTGCTCTGCATCGACATGCACCGGGGGCATATCGGGCCTGAAGCGCAGCTGACCTGCCCTGCACCTCGCGCCCGCGACCGCATCGCCGCTCACGACGACTTCCACGCCGCTGCGCGCGCGTTGGGGGTGCCGGTCGTTCACGTTCAGCACTGGCAGCGCTACGGCGGGATCGACGATCGCCACAACCGCGCCGAGAACCACATGGCGAACTGGCGGATCCTCTACGACTTGTACCTGCCTCCCAATCCGCTCATGGACGAGCACAGCTGGGAGGGCACGCCGTGGCTCGACCTACTGGTCGAAGTTGGCCCCGACGACCTGTTCGTCCGGACCAAGAAGCGCCTCTCGGGCTTCTACCCGACGGACCTCGAGTTCCTCCTGAGGCAGCTGAATGTCCTGAACGTCGTCATCACCGGCACCAACACCGACGCCTGCTGCCTGTCGACCGCATTCGACGCGGCCAACCGCGACTTTCGCGTCCTGATCCCCCGCGACGTCGTAGCGGGCACCAGCCAGGAGGCAGAGGATGCCGCGCTGCTCACCATCTCACTGCACGCTGGCCTCGTCGTAGACGGTGCCGCGCTGATCGCTGAGTGGGCTGCCCGCCTCGATCGCCCGGTCCCAACTACGCCGCACCTCGCTCCGGTCGTCGAGCACCCCGCCCCGTCGCAGGCCGTAGCGACCGCTGCGACCAACGGCACCTGAGCGCTTGCTCAGGCGCAGGACGACGATCGCCGCACCTCGAGGATCGGCGCGATCTCGTGGTGACGAGGCGCCGACCGGTCGTCGTTGAGCCGCGACCACAACAAGCCGACGGCCTCCGACGCGATCGCTTCGACGGGCTGGCGAACGGTGGTGAGTGGCGGATCGCAGAGCTCGGCGAAGCTGATCCCGTCGAAGCCCGAGACCAAGATGTCGTCGGGTATCGCGACGCGCTGCGCGTGGAGCTCCTTCAGCACACCGAGGGCCACTACGTCGGCTCCGCAGACGACAGCGTCGGGAAGCGGCCGCTGCCGCAACAGGCGGACCGCGGCTTCTCTCCCGAATTCGGCAGAGAACGTCCCGAGAACCGGGCGCATCGCCCGGATCCCCGCAGCCCTGCGGACCTCGCTGCGGAACGCCTCGAGGCGCCGCCGGCCCGTCGAGCTGAGGCCCCGGTCGGAGACGAAGGCGACGCGCCGGCACCCTTGGGTGGCGAGGTGCTCGAGGAGCGCGCGGATGCCGCAGGCGTTGTCGATGCCCACGTAGTCGCCGGCGACGCCGTCGACCCTCCTGTCAATCTGGACGACCGGCACGTAGCGCTGGGCACCGCGGATCGCCAAAGCGCTCGCGTGCTCGTCGCTCGGGATGACGAACATGCCATCGACCTTCCGGTCGAGCAGCATCTCGAGACGTCGGGACTCCTCGACCACAGAACCACGGGAGTCGGCGAGGAGCATGTCCAGTCCCCGGGTCTGCATGGCGTTCTCGAGGGCTTCGATCACCTCGGCGAAGAACGGGTTGGCCACGCCAGGGATCACGATGCCCACGAGCCCGGTCTGACGGGAGCGCACGCGCGATGGGGTCGGGGCGATAGCCCAGCCGCTCCGCGGCCGCCAGCACCGCCGTGACCGCCGCACGGGAGACGTTGCCCGATCCGGCAAGCGCACGAGAGGCCGTGGCGATGGACACGTGGGACGCGGCCGCGACGTCGGCAAGTCGGACCCGCTGTGCAACAGCTCTGGATGCCACGTCCCGGGCCATCGCGCCTCTCGATCACGCCGCGCCCCGATTGACGCGCGATGGGGGACACTCTACAATCGTCCCACTGCGTGAAAACGATTACAGTTTGCTGACGAACGGGCGTCCATGGAGACCGGCAGCGTGCGCCACTGCAGAACAGATCGTCCGCTCGGATGCTGAAGGGTCTCCATCCGCTGCTCGGCGCAGAGCTGCTTCACGTGCTTGCGGCCATGGGCCACGGCGACGAGCTCGCGCTCGTCGACCGGAACTTTCCCGCCGTGTCGCGTGCCACGCGCACGGTGCCGCTGCTCGGCGCGGACATGGCGCAGGCGAGCGAGGCGGTGCTGAGCGTTTTCCCGCTCGATACCTTCGTCACCGAGCCGGTGCTGCGGATGGAGGTTGTCGGGGAGCCCGACGCTGTTCCGCCCGTTCAGCAGGAATTCCTCGACCGGTGTCAGCGTGCCGAAGGGCGCGAGCTGCAGATGGGAGTGCTGCCCCGAGAAGCCTTCTACCGGCGCGCAGAGGCAGCGTTCGCCGTCGTCTCCACGTCCGAGGCGCGGCCATACGGCTGCTTCGTGCTGGTGAAGGGCGTCGTCCATGAGTGAGCGACGGCCGGCGGGCGCAGGTCCCGCGGTGGCGTTCGACTCCCCGGACAGCGCCCACATGCCGGCTGCCTACTGGTTCTGGCACACGTTGCCGTCCGAGGCCGAGATCGTCGCCCAGGTGGAGGAGATGGACCACGGAGGCTTCCACGCCTTCCAGGTCCAGGCCCGTCTCGCGTATCCGCGGACCGAGTACCTCGACACCGACTACCTGCGTGCGTGCCGCACGGCGGTCGAGGAGGCGGCGAAGCGCGGGATGGCCGTCGGCATCTACGACGAGTACAACTGGCAGAGCGGGCACGCCGGTGGCCGAACGGTCGCCGGGCGCGACGACCTTCGTGAGCGGCATCTCTTCTGGGCGCGCGCGCGGGTGGGGCCCGGCGATGCGGCGTCCGCAGAGATCAGCGGCATCACGTCTTCGACCGAGCAGCTGGGCGCGCCGGCCATGGAGTGGCACTACGACGGCGGAGTCCCCGTCTTCGACGACTGGGAGCTCGTGATGGTCGCGCACATGGGCCGCTCCGACGTGGAGGACATCACGAGCGCCGCCGAGATCGTCATGACGTCCGCGACGGGGTGCACGGTCCGCATCGACGCCGGGGCGCTCGATGGAACCGCCGACGTCACCGTCTTCTGCTCGGCGCGCTGTGCGACGTCGAGGATCCCGAACTATCTGCTCCGCGAGACCGCCGAACGCTTCTGCGAAGTGGGCTGCGAGCCCTATGCCGAGGCGCTCGGCGACCATCTGGGGACCACCGTCCAGTACCTCTTCTTCGACCAGCCCCACGCGAACGTCTACGGATGGAAGGAGCAATTCGGCAACCTGCGCTCCAGCCTTCCGTTCTGGGACGGCCTCCCGGCGCTTGCCGAGGAGGCGACCGGCGCCCCGCTCGCGAGGGCACTTCTCGCGCTGCTCGTAGACGTCGGCCCCGGGACCGCCTCGCTGCGCGCCTCCTTCTACGACGCCTTCACGGAGCGCATGTGCACGCAGTACCTCGGCACCCTCCGGGCGTGGGCGGAGCGCCACGGCATCGCCCTGTCTGGCCACGAGGTGCTGGGCCATGTCGGGTCGTGGAACCCGGGCGCGTCTTTCTCCAGCTGGGACCTGCGGACGAACTTCGGTCTCGACCACTTTCGCGTGGACGGGTACCGCCACATCACCGGCGTCGACGCGCAGGACTGCGTGGCCCAGCTCAGCACGAAGCTGGGCGACTCGGTTGCGAGGTCCCACGGGAGGAGCGGCTGCATCGTCGAGCAGTACATGCTGACCGAACCGGGAGGTGAGAGCGCGTTCGCCGGTCATTGGGGCCTCAGCTTGGAGGAGCTCCGGGCCCAGGCGATCCGTCTCCATCTCCTCGGCGCGCGCCAGTTCCTCTTCCACGGCTTCTACCAGACCGATGGCAACGGCGACGACTTCACGAGATTGCGCAATCCTCGCTTCGACTTTGCACCCGGCATCAACTTCGAGCCGTGGTGGTCGTACCACCGGCAGTTCGCCGACGAGAGCGGCAGGCTCTCGGTCTTCCTGGACGGCGCGGCTCCCATCTGCGAGGTCGCGCTCTTCTACCCGCTACGCACCGCCTGGGCCGAGGGAGCGGGGCACTCCTGGGGGCAGCACCTCGCCTTCTGGGCGCAATACCTTGCCGAGCACGGCTTCGGCTACCACCTCGTGGACGAGGCGGAGCTGCAAGCGGCAGAGATCGTCGACGGCCAGCTAGTGCTGGGGGACAGGCGCTATCGCAGCCTGGTACTGCCGTCCGTTACCACGCTGCGTGACGAGCAGCACGCCCGGGTGCTCGCGACCTTCGCCGCCGCCGGTGGCCACCTCGTCGCGACGGGCGACATCCCGCGGGCTCTCCAGACCGGAAGCGCCAGCGCGCTGGCAGGGGTCTGGGAGGCGGTGTCGGGCTCGGAGCGGTACCGCCACCTCTCGCGCGCCCCGACGGCCGACGACGCCTGCGACCTGCTCGCCGGGATCCGACGTACACACCCCCACATCGAGCTGGTGGCCGTTGGCGATCAGCGCGCCGGTGGCGCACCCGAGGGCGATGGCGAGCCGAACGCCGGAACGGAGCCGGACGCTGCGGCGGGGCCGATCTGGCAGTGGATCGGCCAGGACGAGGACGCTTGGCGCGTCGTGTTGTTCAACGACTCGCGCCGAACGCGCACCGCCTGGCTCGTCTTGCCCTTCGAGCACGGCGTAGCTGAGCGATGGCTCCCCGAAGACGGCGACCGGTTGCCGTGGGCGCGCCTCGGCGGGCAGGGACGCCGGGCTCCGGTGAAGCTCCGACCGATGGAACTGTGCTGTTTCCGGGTACGCCCCGTGAGGGGGAGTGAAGAGCTGGCCCCTGCCGGTGCGGAAGAGTCGCCTTCGGTCGAATCGGTCACGGTGTTGGAGCACGGGTGGACGCTCGAGCTCCCCGACGCCGCTCCAACACCCGTCGCCGTCGACCGGGGCTGGGAGCAGCAGGGATTCTCCCGGTTCTCGGGCGTCGGCCGCTATCGCACCACCGTCGAGCTGGAGCGACCCTTTGGGGCGACGCTCGTGCTGCCCGCCGTCCACTGCGCGGCCGAGGTGCGCTGGAACGGGACCAGCCTGGGTCGTCGGGGCTGGAGCCCCTACGAGTTCACGGTTCCGGAGAGTGTCCTCGTCGAGGGGGACAACGAGGTCGAGGTGTCGGTTGCGAGCTCAGCGGCCAATAGGTACTTCGGGGGGACGCCCTTTGACCCCGGCCCGGTCCCGAGCGGGCTCGCTGCGCCTCCGGTGCTCCACCTGCGCCGCCCGTCCTGAGCTTTTGGGATCGCTTCGCTCCTCGCTGTTCGCCGCACCGTGTGCCAACGGCAGAGTCGGGCGGGATCACCTACGCTCGGCGCCGACGCCGGACCCCGCCGGACCCCGCAGAGACCATGACCACCACCCCCACGAGTCTCCACGACCTCACCAACACCCACCCGGCGCTCCGGTACTGCTGGCACCCGGTCGCTCGCTCCGCGGACGTCGACGAGCGCCCCGTCCGGGTGCTCCTGCTGGGGGAACCCTGGGTCCTCGTCCGGCTCGGCGGCTGCTCGGATGACGTAAACGCCAGCACTGCCGACCGCTCGGATGACGAGAACGCCGGCACCGGCGGCAACGCCGGCACTGCCGACCGCGCCGGCGCCGAGGCGGGCCGCCTCGCCGCCTTCTTCGATCGGTGCCCACACCGCCTGGCACCGCTCTCCATCGGCACGGTCGTGGAGAAGGGCGACCGCAAGAGCCGGGTGCTCCAGTGCGCCTA
>JAJZMN010000238.1 GCA_021850345.1 Actinomycetes bacterium
AGCCCGTGACCAAGAAGCCGGGGGACGAGCAGCCCGTGCGGCGCGGAGAAGGCGGCGGTGCGGTGGGCGAAACCGACCCCGTCGGCAGCACTCGGCAGCTCCCCGTGGTCGATGCGGAGCTCGCTCGCGGGCGAGTCGACACACCCGAGCCCACGATCCAGTTTCCCGGGCACGGGCCTCGACGCCAGGGACCGCGCTGATCGGCGGCGAGCACACTGCGAACGACTCGCGACGCCCCTTGCCGTGGCACGCTCGGCGGCGCCGCATCTTGGTCCACGGCCGGCGTCATGCCTTGTCCACGGCCGGCGTCATGCCTCCGGGAGTGGGGGACGGTACTGCGCCCATATGCGCCGCATGCTGCGCAGCCAGCGCTCGGGGTCCGCTGCGCGCCGGCGCATGTAGTCGGCGACCTCGGGGTGGGGGAGCACGAGGAAGCGCTCCTCTCTGAGCGCGTCCACCACGGTCTCGGCGACGGCCTCGGGCTCGAGCAGCTCGCCCGCGGCGAGGACCGACGAGCCCGCCGGGTCGTCCGCGGCGATGCCATCGAGGAGCATCGGCGTGCGCACCCCTTGAGGGCAGAGACACGAAACCTTGATCCCGTCGTCCGCGTAGGTGATGGAGAGCCACTCGGCGAACGCCACCGCTGCGTGCTTGGTCACGCTGTACGGCGCCGAGCCCAGGTTCGTGAGAACGCCCGCGGCCGACGCCGTCGAGAGCAGGTAGCCGCCGCCGCGCGCCGCCATGAGGGGCACGAGGACCCGCGCGGCGTGGACGTGCGCCATGACGTTCACCGCCCAGATGCGTTCCCATGCGTCGTCGGGGACCTCGGGGCCGCCCGAGATCGCGATCCCGGCATTGGAGCAGAACAGGTCGATCGGCCCGAGCTCGCGCTCGGCGCGCTCGACGAGGGCGGCCACGTCGGCTTCGGTCCCGACGTCGGTGCGGGTCGCGATCGTGCGGGTACCCGTGCGCTCGAGGCTCGCCGCCACCGCCGCTGCGCCGTCCCCGTCGAGGTCGGCGACCGCCACGCCGGCCGCGCCCTCGGATGCGAAACGTTGGCAGAGCGCGCGCCCGATCCCGCTCGCGCCGCCGGTGACGGCGACCACCCGTCCCTCGATCTCCACCGCGCCTCCTCGTCCGCCCTACCTCGGCCCATCGTGGCGCCCGGCGCGGAGCCGCGCCACCGCGCCGCGCCGACGACGCGCCGCCGGGAGAGTCCACCCGCAAGGAGAGGAAGGAGAGGAGAGGCTCGCCGGGGCGTCGATAGGCTGCCGTGATGCCTGGATCTCTGCTCGGAAACCGTGTCCGTCGAGTCGAGGACCCAGATCTCCTCACCGGGCGCGGGACCTTCGTTGCCAACCAGCCGATCGAGCACTGTGCTGCGGCGGCCTTCGCGCGCTCCCCGTTCGCGCACGCTCGGCTCCGGTCGATCGACACGGCGGCAGCCGCGGCGGCGCCGGGGGTGCTCGCCGTCTACGTCGCGGCCGATCTCGCTCTGGCACCGATCCGCGGGTTCATGCCGCTGAACGACACATGCCCCCGCCACCCCCTCGCCGAGGAGAAGGTGCGCTTCGTCGGCGATCCGGTGGCGGTCGTGATCGCCGAGACCGAGGCGCAGGCCGCCGACGCCGCTGCCCTCGTCGACGTGGACTACGAGCCCCTGGACGCGGTGACCGACATGGAGGCGGCGGTCGCCGACGGTGCTCCCCTGCAGTTCGACGCGCTGGGGACGAACGTCGTTGCCGGGTTCCGCGACACGGGCGGGCGGGACCCGCTCGCCGGTGCGACGACCGTCGTCCGTGCGGTGCTCGAGAACCAGCGCGTGGCGGTGGTCCCGCTCGAGGCGGACGCGATCGCGGCGGTGCCGGGCGACGACGGCGAGGGGCACGAGCTCACCGTCTACGTCTCCACGCAGATGCCCCACGGCTTCCACCGGGGCGCGGCCGCATACTTCGGGATCGACCCCGCCGCGCTGCGAGTCGTGGCGCCGCACGTCGGTGGCGCCTTCGGCAGCAAGGTGGGGGTCGCGGCCGAGCATGCCGTCGTCATCGAAGCGGCACGGCGTCTGGGCCGTCCGGTGCGCTGGATCCAGACGCGCTCGGAGAGCTTTCTCGCGATGCCCCAGGGCCGCGGCCAGCTGCAGTGGGTGGAGCTCGGGTTCGACGACGAGGCGCGGATCACCGGCATGCGCTGCCGGGTGCTGGGCGACTCGGGCGCGTACGCCGGGTTCGGCGGGCGCCTCCCGATGGGACCGACCCGCATGATGGCGTCGGGGGTCTACGACATCCCCGTCGTCGGCTACGACGTCGCGGTCACCGTGACGAACACCCCGCCGATGGGCGCGTTCCGGGGGGCGGGACGCCCCGAGGCGGCCGAGATGCTCGAGCGGATCATGGACATCGCAGCGGCCGAGCTCGAGATCGATCCCGTCGAGCTGCGCCGGCGGAACCTCCTGGCGAAGTTCGACACCTCGATCACCACCCCGATGGGGACCGAGTACGACACCGGTGACTACGTGGCGGCGCTCGACGAAGCGTTGCGCCTCGCGGGGTACGAGTCGCTCCGCGCCGAGCAGGCTTCCCGCCGCGCTCGCGGCGACACCGTCCAGCTCGGCATCGGCGTGAGCGTCTACGTGGAGGTGACCGGCGGGCGAGACGACGAGCTGGGCGCGGTGGAGGTGCACCCCGACGGCACGGTGACGGTGCGGGCCGGGACCTCCGCGCACGGGCAGGGCCACGCGACCGCCTTCACCATGATCGTCGCCGACGCGCTCGGCATCCCCATGGACAAGATCCGTTTCGTCCAGTCCGACACCGCGGCAGTCGATCGAGGCAAGGGGACGGGCGGCTCGCGCTCATTGCAGCTGGGGGGCACCGCCGTCCTCGAGGCCGCCCGCGGGGTGCTCGACCGAGCCCGATCGATCGCGGCGAGCGAGCTCGAAGCCTCTCCCGACGACATCGTGGTGTTCGACGACGGCGGCCTCGGGGTGGCAGGAGTTCCTTCCCGGGCGCTCAGCTGGGGACAGCTGGCCACCCTCGCGCGCGACGCAGGTGACGGCCCGCTCGCCGTCCAGCTCGACGTCGGCCAGGCGAACGCCACGTTCCCCTTCGGGGCGCATGTGTCCGTCGTCGAGGTCGACACCGAGACCGGCAAGGTGCGCCCGCTCCGCCATGTCGCGGTCGACGACTGCGGGCGGATCCTGAACCCGCTGCTCGTCACCGGCCAGCAGCACGGCGGGATTGCCCAAGGGATGGCCCAGGCCCTATGGGAAGAGGTGCTCTTCGACGAGGCGGGGAACCCGCTCACCGCGAGTCTCGCCGACTACGAGATGCCGAGCGCGGCGGAGCTCCCCTCCTTGGAGAGCGCCAACACGCAGACGCCGACGTTCTTGAACCCGCTCGGCGCCAAGGGCATCGGCGAGTCGGGGACGATCGGCGCGACCCCGGCCGTGCACAACGCGGTCGTCGACGCCCTCGCGCCTCTCGGCATCCGTCACGTCGCCATGCCCTGCACCCCCGAGCGGGTGTGGCGGGCGGTCAGCGCGGCGCGGGCAGGTTCGCCCGACGCGGCCGGGGGCGGTCGCCCGCTTTGGCGCGAGCCACCTGGCGTCTTCGACTCGCTGCCATTGGCGGACGCCCCCGCAGAGGCCGAGGGTTCCGCCATCTGAGCGGCCTCGGTGTGAGTCGATCTCGATACCGGCACGGTTGACCATCGCATCAGTGGACGGCTGCCAAGTAGCAGCCGACGACGGCGACGAGGATGTAGAGGAGGTACCAGTTCACGTCACCCGACTGGATGGGCTCGAGCATGCGGGCCACCCTCCGGACGAAGTGGGCCGTCGGACGGTAGAGGATTCGCTCGAACACCGGCAGCACCTCGAGCCGGTAGTGGACCGGTCCCGAGCTCCCCGCCGGGTCTTGCGAGGCCCGGTCGACCTTGACGTCGGGCCGGTAGAAGCGGTCGAAGGTCACCCGCATCGGGTTGGCGAACGTGGTAGCGGTGTACTGCATCCTCGAGCGGAACGAGACGATGCCGCCGTCCCACACCGAGACCTTCGTGGTTCGGCCACGGGTTCGGCTGGCCAGGTAGATGGCGCCGGGCACGGCGAGCACGGCCACCAGGAAGACCGCGAGGTACGTCGGCGAGAAGGCGGAGAAGTTCGTGTGGGCCGGGATGACGGTGAGGTTGGGCAACAAGAGCACGGGGCGCAGCTGCACGCCGGTGACCGAACGCACCACGTGGTCGAGCGCCACCAGTACCGCCGGGGCGCCCACACCGAGCGCGACGCAGGCCACTGCGAGGATGCCCGGCCCGAGCACCGGCTGGCCGGCTTCGCTTGCGCCCCCCGCCTCGGGACTGCGCGCCATGCCGAGGAACCCGACCCCGAAGGTGCGGGCGAATGCCATGACCGCGATCCCGGCGGTGAGCGCCAGGGTGGCGGCTGCCAGGACGATGAGGGCGCCGGGGAGGTGCCCTGGGAGCCGGAAGCCCTGGAACAGCCCCTGGAACACGAGCCACTCGCTGACGAAGCCGTTCAACGGCGGCAGGGCGGCGATCCCCAGGGTGCCGATCAGGGTGATCACGCTGGTGGCCGGCATCCGGTGGACCAGCCCGCCGAGCCGGTCGAGGTCACGGGTGCCTGCCGCGTGCTCGATCACGCCCGCCTCCAAGAAGAGCAGGGTCTTGTACGTTCCGTGGTTCACGACGTGATACAGGGCGACGGCGAGCAGGAAGGCGCCGAGCACCTGGCGACCGTAGGAGGCGAAGGTCATCCCAGCACCCGCAGCGGTCACGATGATCCCCACGTTCTCGACGGTCGAGAAGGCGAGGAACCGCTTGAGGTCGGGCTCGAGCACCCCGTAGAGGATGCCGATCAACGCCGAGAGGGCACCCAGGCCCATGGCGAGCAGCCCCCACCACGGCGGCCCATGGCCCAGCAGATCGAAGCCGAAGAGGACGATCCCGTACACCCCGAGCTTCACGACGAGACCCGACAGGAAGGCCGAGCCGTCGGCCGGTGCCAACGGGTGAGCGACGGGCAGCCAGACATGGAACGGCACGAGGCCGGCCTTGAAGCCGAAGCCGACCAGCGCCAGCACGAACGCCGCGCTGCGCCAGGCGAGGGGCACCGACCCCGCTCGGGCGGCGATCGTCGCCAGGTCCAGGCTGTGGCACTGGGTGGCCATGATGACGAAGGCGGCCACCACCATGGCGAAGCCGAGCTCGCCGAGCGCGAGGAACAGCAAGGTGCCGGCGCCGACGCCCCGCTCACGTTGACGGCGCAGGACGAGCAGCCCCGACGCCACCGTCATCGACTCCCAGGCGACGAGGAACGTGGTGACGTTCCCCGCCACCAGCACGGCGAGCGAAGCCAGCAGTGCGGCGTTGAACACCAAGAGGTAGGCGGCGGTCCCCGCCCCGGGACGGTGGTAGCGGGGGGCATAGCAGCCGATGGCCAGCGCCACGAGCCCGAGGAGCACGATGAAGGCCGCCGAGAGCGGGGTCGCCTGCAGCACCAGCGACCCGGTCACGCTGGCTGCGGCGCGCAGGGTCTCCGTGGCAGACCCCGACATCGCCAGCATGACGCCGCCTACGAGTGCCGCCAGCCCCCCCGCCGCAGAGCTCGTGGCCGATGCCCACACCCAGGGCCGCCTCGTGCTGCCCAGCCCGAGGAGCGCCGCAAGGACCCACGCGCCGGCGGCAGCCGAGAGCCAATCGGCCGTCATGGTGCCTCCTCCTCACCAAGGGTCGTGAAGTCCTCCGCGCCGACCTTCTCGGCGAGCCGGCCCACCGCCACCAGCAGTCCTTGGAGCAGGGCGAGCGGGCTCGGAGGGCAACCGGGGACGAAGACGTCGACCGGCAGGACGCGCTCGAGCTGCCCGTGCACGAATTCGTCCTCCTGGTACACACCTCCCAGGGGGCACGCACCGATCGCTACCACGAGCTTGGGCTCGGGCATCGCGCCGTACGTCTTCTCGAGTGCCCGGTCGAACGCCCGGATGGCCGGGCCGGTGACGAGGAGCAGGTCGGCATGGCGGGGAGAGGGAGTGAAGAAGAGACCGAGGCGATGGAGGTCGTAGTGCGGTGCCGAGAGGAGACGGATCTCGGATTCGCAGACCGCACAGGACCCGGTATCGACAGTGCGGATGTGCAGGCTTCGGCCGAACATCCGCTGCGTCGCGTCTCGCAATTTCGCTGCGACCCGCTCCTCCTCGCGCACCACGTGGAGACGGCGCCGGTCGATGCGCACCCGGTCAGGGCTCACCGCTGGTCCCCCGTGACGGGGATGCGCTTCACGAGGTGTGCCCGCTCGGTGGCGGCGAGCTCGAAGAGGCCGCTCTGCCGGGCCGCTCCGCCGCCGGCGGCGATGCAGCGGCCACACGCGCTGCAGGCGCCGATGTCGAGCACGAGG
>JAJZMN010000126.1 GCA_021850345.1 Actinomycetes bacterium
GCGGCCGCCCTCCGCGCCCTGCTCGGGTCGCGGACCCACTCCGAGCGTCGCGTGCGGGCGGCCCGGGTCGCCCCCGGCCCTTTGGGCGTCCCTGCCCCCCGCCCTTTGGACGTCCCTGCCCCCCGCTCGGGGTCACGACTTGTGGAGGAGCACGACGGCGAGGCAGGCGATGCCCTCGCCCCTGCCGATGGCGCCCAGCCCCTCGCCCCGGGTGGCCTTGACGGACACGGGCGCCCCGAGCACGACCGAGAGGCGCTCGACCACTTGGGGCACGAAGGCGCTGAGCTTGGGTCGCTCCGCCACGACGGTGCAGTCGGCGTTGACAGGTTGGAGTCCCGCAGCGGCGACCCGCCCCACGACCTCGGCGAGCAGGCGCACGCTGTCGGCCCCCGCATACCGCGGGTCGGTGTCCGGGAAGAGCTTCCCGAGGTCGCCGAGGCCCGCCGCACCGAGGAGGGCGTCGCCGAGCGCGTGGGCGAGGACGTCCGCGTCGCTGTGCCCGGCGAGGCCGGGTGCGCCGCCGACGACGACACCGCCGAGGACGAGCGGGCGCGTCGCGTCGTCCGAGAAGGGGTGGACGTCGAATCCCTGTCCGATGCGGAGTCCGATGCCGGGTGTCACCAGGTGTCACCGCCGACGAGGTGCTCGAGGAGCGCGAGGTCCGAGGGCAGGGTCAACTTCACGTTGTGGGGCTCGCCGGGGACCACGCGCACGATGCCTCCGATCGCCTCGACGAGCGCCGCGTCGTCGGTCGCGTCGCCTCCGTCTGCGTGCGCGCGGCGCAGCACCGCTGCGCGAAACGCCTGGGGGGTCTGCACCGCCACGAGCGAGCTGCGGTCGACCGTGCCCGTGACCGTCGTGCCGTGACCATCGACGCGCTTCAGGGTGTCGGCGACCGGCAGGCCGCAGACCACGCCGTCGACGTCGCCGGGCCCATTGGCCAGGAGTGGGGCGACGACCGCGGCGAACAGTGCCGGCGACGCGAGCGGACGGGCCGCGTCGTGGACCACCACCACCTCGGCGCTCTCCGGAACGCACGCAAGCCCTCGGCGCACCGACGCCGAGCGGGTTTCCCCGCCGGCAACGACCACGTCGGCGCCCAGCGACCGTGCGCGGTCGACATCGAGCGCGGGGACGACAAGCACCACGCCGTCGGTCGCCTTGCGCGCCGCCGTCACCGACCACTCCACGACAGGCCGGCCGGCGAGCGCCTCGAACTGCTTCGGCCGCCCGAAACGGGAGCCGGCGCCACCGGCCACGACAACGGCCCAGACGGGTCCGGCCCGCAGGCCGTCCATGGTGCTTACGGCAGGGCCTCGTTCAGTCGCTGCTCGGCCGTCTCCTCGTCGACGCCGAGCGCGAACGTGAGCTCGGACACGAGGATCTGACGGGCGCGGCTCAGCATGCGCTTCTCGCCCGCCGACAAGCCCTTGTCCTTGTCACGGATGGAGAGGTTCCGTACGACCTCGGCGACCTGGTAGATGTCGCCGGAACGGAGCTTCTCCGAGTGGTTCTTGTACCGCCGGGACCAGTTGGTGGGCATCCGCGCCTCCTTCTTGCGAAGGACGGCGAAGACCTCCTCTACCTCCTCGTCGTTGATCACCTCACGCAGACCCACGCCGTCGGTGTTGTCCGCGGGGACCATCAGCGTGAGGTCGCCGTAGGCGAGGCGGAGGACGAGGTACTCGCGCTTCTGGCCGAAGGCCACTTTGGTCTCCCGCTTCTCGACGACAGCTGCGCCGTGGTGGGGATAGACGACCTTGTCTCCGACCTCGAACACCGGACTCCTTGCTGCACAATCTCGGCGATGGGGGCCGCAGAGTCGCCCGAGGGCGTCGGCAGCTCCACGCTGCCGGCCCAAGCGGGGACCGGCGGCCTGCCATTGTACCGGATCGGCGACCCAGCCCGTGCGGGGTCGCCTGGGACTGCTCCGGGCGTCTCCGGACGCTCCCCACCCATCGGCACGCGCGGCCGGCGCGCTCTCGATCGGGCTGCTAACTATTGCTAGCCCACGAGGTTTCGCACGAGCACCAGCTCGTCGCGGATCGGAATCCCCGAGCTCCCGACGAGGGGGATCTGCGGCTTGCGCGTGCGCGCCCGGTCGACAGCGCCCGCACGCAACGCTTCGAGCTTGAAGCCACGGCGCTGAGAGAAGCCGAGCGCTCGGAGGTTGTCGTTGGTGGTCGACAGGACGAGACGGCGGGCGCCCGCGAGCGCGGCCGCCCGGGCCACCGCATCGACCAGCGCGCCGCCGACCCCTTCGCCTTCGAAGATGGCGTCGAGCGTCAGCAGCTCCGCCTCTTCGTCGCGCACGACGAAGGTCGCTGCGCCGACGATCTCGTCGTCGTCGCGCACCGCCACGAACGCCTCTGCCGCCGAGGCGTCGTGGACTCGGTCGCGCGAGGCGATCCGGGTGGAGCCCCAGCGTTCGGTGAGAAGCCGCGCGAGCACTGGGCGCTCCTCTTCGAGCACGTTCCGGACGTGCAGCGTCACCCGCGGCGGCATCCCGCGACGCGTCACTCGTAGCGTTCGAGGATGCTCGCCTCGACCATCCTCGACAGCCCGTCCTTCACCGACCGGGCCTTCGCCTCTCCGACGCCACCGACCTTCTCGAGGTCGGCGAGAGAGGCCTGCATGAGCCTCGGCAGGGTGACGAACCGCTCGACGATGCGCTCGATGATCGCCTCGGAGACCCGGGGGAGGCGGTGCAGGAGCCGGTACCCCCGGGCCTCGACGGCCATGTCGAGGACGCCGGGATCCGGTTCGAAACCGAGTGCGGCAGCGACGGCCGTCCTGCCGAGCAGCTCCTCGTGGGTCAGGTCGTGCAGCCCGGCAAGCGCCGCGTCGGCGCAGGCCCTCAGCACCGCCACGTGCTCGTCGTGACCGCCGTCGCGTCCAGGACGGCCGTCGCGCCCAGGACGGGTACCGCGTCCCGGACGCGCGCCATTGCCGTACGGGAGGTCGACGCCCGCTCCGGCCGGCGGGGCGCCCGCCGGGAGGGCGACGTAGTCGAGCGCGACAAGCCGTAGCGTCTCTTCGATGCCGGCGCCCAGCTCTTCGATCTGCAAGCGGATGAACCGGCCGTCCTCGCCGAGCTCGACGAGGTAGCCCTCGATCTCGTCTACGAACCGGACCACCATCTCACCGGGTTGAAGCACGGCGACGACGTCGCTGACCGACACCGTGTCCTCTACCTCCAGAGTGGACAGGAGTGCGAGCGCGAGGTCGAAGCGCGACTTGAAGCGCTCTGCCGCCGCGATCGCCTGGGTCGCCCGGTCGATCAAGCGCGCCGGCTGCTGCAACGTGTGCCGGGCGCCGCCGCGGTAAACGGTGATCGTCGACATCGCCTCGGACACGGTCACGACGGGCACGTCCAGGGAGCGCGCCACTCGTTCGGCGGTGCGGTGCCTGGTGCCCGTCTCGCTCGTCGGGATCGAGGCACGCGGCATGAGGTGCACGTTCGCCCGCACGATGCGCGACGCGTCGGAGGTGAGCACGATCGCTCCGTCCATCTTGGCGAGCTCCGACAGCCGCTGCGGCGTGAAGTTCGCGTGGAGATCGAAACCGCCGGTGCAGATCGCGAGCACAGCCGGGCTGTCGCCGATCACCACCAGGGCGCCCCGCTTCCCCTGGAGGACCCGGTCGAGTCCCTGGCGCAACGGGGTGCCCGGAGCGACGAGCGTGAGCGCGTCCAGCAGCGCGTCGCCGGGGTCTGCCACCGCCGCATCGTACCGGCGGGACGGCGTTCCCCGGCCCGCGACGGGCTCCGCGCACCCGCCGCGCACCCGCCGCGCACGCTGCTCGTGGAGGCCCCAGCGCGACCGTGCGCGGATGACCCGGGTGACCCCGGGTGACCCCGGGTTGGGTGTGCCGCGAGGCGGCGTGGCGGAGCTCGCGTGAGGTTCGAGCAGGCCCGCGCAAGCCCGCGCGGGCCTGCGCGCTCAGTCCGGAGAGCCGCTCCCCGCGAGCTCCATCGGCGGCGGTTCGACGCCCTCGACGGCCTTGAAGACCAGGTGTGGACCGTCCTGTCCGTCGCCGGGCTCGGGATCGACGTCCACGACGATGGTCTCGCCGACGCGGAAGTCCTTCCACAGGATCCGCTCCGAGAGCGGGTCCTCGACCAGCTGCTGGATCGCCCGGCGCAGCGGCCGCGCGCCGAGCTGGGGGTCGTAGCCCTTCTCGGCGAGGAAGGCGCGCGCCGCGGGCGTGAGCTCGAGCCCGAGCCCCTGCCCCGACAGCTGCTCCTTCGTGCGGTTCACCATGAGGTCGACGATCTCCATGACCTCTTCCTTGCTGAGCTCGTGGAAAACGATGATCTCGTCAATCCGGTTGAGGAACTCGGGCCGGAAGTGGGCCTTCAGCGCGTCGTGGACCTTCGCCTTCATCTTCTCGTACGTCACGGCCTCGGACGTCTTTTGGAAGCCGACGGACGCCTTGCGGAGGTCGGCGGTGCCGAGGTTCGACGTCATGATGAGCACGGTGTTCTTGAAGTCGACGGAGCGGCCCTGTGCATCCGTCAGGCGCCCGTCCTCCAGGATCTGGAGCAGCGCGTTGAACACGTCGGGGTGCGCCTTTTCGACCTCGTCGAAGAGGACGACGGAGAACGGCTTGCGCCGCACCGCCTCGGTCAGCTGACCGCCCTCCTCGTAGCCGACGTAGCCGGGGGGCGAGCCGACCAGGCGGGACACCGTGTGCTTCTCCATGTACTCGCTCATGTCGAGCTGGATCAGCGCGTCCTCGTCGTCGAAGAGGAACTCCGCGAGCGTCTTGGCGAGCTCGGTCTTCCCGACCCCGGTCGGGCCGAGGAAGATGAACGAACCGCTCGGCCGCTTGGGGTCCTTCAACCCGGCGCGGGTCCTGCGGATCGCGCGGGCGAGCGCCCTGAGCGCCTCTTCCTGGCCGATGACCCGCTTGTGGAGCTCGTCTTCCATCCGCAGGAGCTTGGCGGTCTCCTCTTCGGTGAGCCGGTACACAGGGATGCCGGTCCAGTGTGCGAGCACCTCGGCGATGACTTCCTCGTCGACGACGTCGAAGAGATCGACGCCTTCGGCACGCCACTCGGCCTCCATGGACTCCTTGCGCGAAAGCCGCTCGGTCTCCTGCTCGGCGAGCCGCTTCGCCTGTTCGAACGCGCCACGCCCGATGGCGGCCTCCTTGTCCTGGCGCAGCCGGCCGATCTCCTCTTCGAGCTTCTTGTAGCCCGGCGGGGTCGTCATGCGCCGGATGCGCAGGCGGCTCCCCGCCTCGTCGATCAGGTCGATGGCCTTGTCCGGGAGGAAGCGGTCGGCGAGGTAGCGGTCGGCGAGGTTCGCAGCCGCGACGAGGGCCTGGTCGGTGATCGTCACCGCGTGGTGCGACTCGTAGCGGTCGCGGAGCCCTTTCAAGATGTCGATGGTGAGCGCCACGGACGGCTGGCTCACCTTCACCGGCTGGAAGCGCCGCTCGAGGGCCGCGTCCTTCTCCAGGTGCTTGCGGTACTCGTCGAGCGTCGTGGCGCCGACGGTCTGCAGCTCGCCACGGGCGAGCATGGGCTTGAGGATGGACGCCGCGTCGATCGCCCCTTCGGCGGCACCCGCCCCGACGAGCGTGTGCAGCTCGTCGATGAACAAGATGATGTCGCCGCGGGTGCGGATCTCCTTCAGGACCTTCTTCAGGCGCTCTTCGAAGTCGCCGCGGTAGCGGCTGCCGGCGACCAGCGCCCCCAGGTCGAGGGTGTAGAGCTGCTTGCCGGCGAGCGTCTCGGGCACCTCGTTGGCCACGATCCGCTGGGCGAGCCCCTCGACGATCGCGGTCTTGCCCACCCCGGGCTCGCCGATGAGCACGGGGTTGTTCTTGGTCCGGCGGGACAGCACCTGCATGACCCGCTCGATCTCCTTCTCGCGGCCGATGACCGGGTCGAGCTTGCCGTCCCGGGCGAGCTGGGTCAGGTTCCGCCCGAACTGGTCGAGGACCGGCGAGCCGGAGGGCGCGTCGCTCGACGCGGAGCCCGCGCCGGCGCCCACGGCTTCCTTGCCCTGGTAGCCGGACATGAGCTGGATGACCTGCTGGCGCACGCGCCCGAGGTCCGCGCCGAGGCTCTGGAGCACCTGGGCGGCCACTCCCTCGCCTTCGCGCACGAGACCGAGCAGCATGTGCTCGGTGCCGATGTAGCTGTGGCCGAGCTGCAGGGCCTCTCGCAACGACAGCTCGAGGACCTTCTTCGCCCGCGGCGTGAACGGCGGTGAGCCGCTCTGGGCGCTCCCGGCCATCCCGATCGTCTCCTCCACCTTCTCGCGCACGGCTGTGAGCGAGATGCCGAGCGACTCCAGCGCTTTCGCCGCGACGCCTTCACCCTCGTGGATCAACCCCAAGAGGATGTGCTCCGTCCCGATGAAGCTGTGGTTGAGTAGGCGCGCTTCTTCCTGCG
>JAJZMN010000204.1 GCA_021850345.1 Actinomycetes bacterium
CTCGACGAATTGCCGGACCTGGTAGGTCGCCGGCACGCGGTAGACGACGACCACGTCGGCCCGATCGCCAAGCTCGACGATGTCCGGGTGCCGATAGTGGCGGACGTCGGTGTGGACACCGATGAGCGAGAGCGCCTCAGCGGGAAGGTGCGCCCGGTACCGAAGCGGCGCTCCGTCGATGCCGACGACGAAGAGCACCCGTTCGACGGTGCGCTTCGGGCCTGGTCGCCCGCCGTCCCGCCCGCGTGGCGGCGGCGACCCGAGGCGCCGCTCTGCGCCGGGGCCCGCGCAGAGGGCCTCCGCGTAGATCGCCTCGAGCCGGTCGCAGTGTGCCCCGACAGCGGTCAGCTCCACGTCGCGTGCTGCACTCGAGAGCCGCTCGTAAAGGGCGCGGTCCCCGGCGAGCTCCGCCATGGCCGCCGCAAGCGCCCCTGGATCGTCCTGGGGCACGACGAGGCCGTTCACGCGGTCGGTGACGACCTCTTCGGGTCCGAGGCAGGTGGTGGTCAGCACCGGAACGCCCATCGCGAGCGCCTCGCGCGTGAGGATCGAGTAGGTCTCTTGCATGACCGAGGGCACGACCAGCACGTCGGCGTCCGAGAGCACGCGGGGCAGTGCCTCGGGGGGAAACGCCGGGTGAGCGCGGACGTTCTGCGCCGGCGCGTCGAGCGCGTCGCCGGCGGACAGGGCTGTCGGCTCCTCGACGCCGTAGAGGTCGGCAGACCATCCGGGTATCGCGGCCAGCGAGCGGAGCGCCTCTCGCAGCACCGGCAACCCCTTCATCGGGTCCGACCCTCCGGCGAAGACGAACCTGATGCCGCGGTCCGGGTCGGTCGGCGCGGGTTCAGGTCGCGACGTGACCTCTCCCGGCACCTCGACCCCGTCGACGGGGTTGTCGAGGACGACCAGCTGCTCGGGCGGAACGCCGTTCGCGTGAAGGACCGCTGCAGCGCTTTGCGACACCGCGACGACGCGGGCCGCCCGTCGAAGCGCTGACGTCGTGAACGCCGTGCGATCGTCGAGCCAGTTGCGGTCGACCGCGCACTGGCACACGCCGGCGGCGACGACAAGAGCGCAAGGGTGGTAGTCCCGGTCGCAGAGGAACTGGCGGCCGCACCACCACCAGAAGTCGTGGGCCGTGACGACGCACGGCACCCCGTGCCGGTCCGCCTCGATCAAGAGGCCCGCACCGAGGCCCTGCATCGAGTGGAAGTGGACGACGTCGGGTTCGAACCGGCCCAGCACGGTCGCGAACTCGGCGGCCGCGTCGGGATTGTCGAAGTTGCGGCGGCTCGTCCAGTCGATGGCGTCGTCGGTGGAGAACCACCGCACCGGAACCGAGCCGTGCGCTTCAGCGTCGCCGGCGTCCCCGTCGAACGCGTCGCCCGATCGGTGTGGTTGACCGATCCACCCCGCGAAGACCCTCACGTCGTGGCCGCGCCGGGCGAGCTCGCGCGCGCTGCGGAACGGCACGAGCGTTCCGCCACTGACGAAGTTCGGCGGGAAGTGGGCCGAGACGACGAGGATCCTCACTCCGCCCACCTGCGGGCCGTACGGTACGCAGCCCGGGCCAGCGCCCGAAGCGCCGACCGGAGGTCGGGCGTCGCGTCCTGCTGACCTGCGGTCTGACCTGCGGTGGCTGTCGGGTGCGGCGCGCTGTCCGCTTCGGGTGGCACCAGGCGGGGCTGGTCGGCGGCACGCCAGGGGTCCGCGCAGTATTCGAGGAGCGGCGCGGCCACCCGGTCCCAGCGGAAGCGCTGCCCGACGCGCCGGACCGCCTCTTGGTCCGGAGGCTCCGTCGCCATCTTCTTGATGCCTTCTGCGACCGCGTCGACGTCGCCGGGCGCCACCGCGACGCCGATGCCCTCTTCGTCGACGAGCTCGCTCAGCACGTCACCGCTCGTCATCACCGTCGGCAAGCCGGCCCAGAGGTAGTCGAGCACCCGCGTGCGGAAGGAGTACCTCGCCTCGAGGTGCTCGAGGTTGGTGCTGACGCCCACGGTGGCATCGAGCAGCGCGGCCGCCCGGTGTTCGTAAGGGACCCACGACGAGTTGAACGCGACGGTCGACGGGACCATCTCGAGGGTGTCGGCGACGCGGCGGAGCTCTTGCGCGACGGGCATCTCGGGGATCTGCGGATTGGGATGGCCCATGCCCATGAAGACGAGGAAGATGTCCGGGAGCTCGGACCGCAGCAGGTGGACGGCCCGGAGCACCGTGAGGGGGTCGAGCCAGTCGTAGACGCCGCCTCCCCACAAGACGATCGGCCAGGGACGCGTCCCGGCAGGGATGATCGCGTCGAGCCCGGGACCCTCGCGCGCCGGCGGCTCGGCGGGCACCCCGAAGGGGACGACGGCGAGCAGCCGCTGGAGGGCTTCGTCGCCCCGATGGGTCCGGGCGTTCACCCGCCCGGTCGAGGTCAACGAGCCGAGCCAGAAGTCGCGCTGCCGTTCGCTCGCGCACAGGAAGAAATCGCCGCGCGCGAGGTCCCGGTTCACGACCTGGACCAGCTGCCCGACGACCGCATCGGCCTGCGCGGGCGCCGACGCCCGCATTGCGAGGTTCTCCAGGTGGTAGGGATCGTAGATGTCGATGACGACGGGTTTGTCGGTGGCGCCGACGAAGGGGTAGCGCGTGACGAGACTGCCCGGTCCGACGACGACCGTCATCCAGTCGCACAGCGCTTCGACCCCCTTTTCGTCTGCGAAGCGCACGTCCATCTTCGGATGGCTCCGGTTGCACGCCACCGAGCTCACGAGGGTTACGTCGTGATCGGAGGACAGGGCCTCGGCAAGATGCCACGCCCGGATCGCCGGTCCCGGCATCCTCTCGGTCAAGGGGTCCGTCGTGACGAACAACAGGCGTTGGCGGGTCATCGCGGGAGGGGCCCGACCCTGTTGGGCAGGGCTACGATCATGGACAGTCCTTAGCACCCGCGGCCCACCGGCACCAACGACCCTGACTCCATCACCAGCACAGAGCGAGACGTCGAGCGATTGCCTCGTCGTGTGGGAAGGGCGTGACGACGCCGGACCCGCATGGTCGCTTCCACGCGGGGATCTCGACGCCCCCGGCTCCGCCATCGGGCTCCGCGTTGCCCACGTCGGGGGTGCAGGCTCGCTCGGGAGGCGCCGCAACGGCGCGCTGCGCGGGTCGCAAGAGCCATTCGTGTGCTTCGTGCCCGAGGGCGCGCAGGTGACGCCCGACGACGTCCTCGGGGCGGTGCGCCACCTCCGCGAGGACGTGCAGCTGTCGGCCGCGGCCGTGGGGGAAGGCCTCCCGGGGAGCGGTCAGGTGACCTTCTTCGGCTTGTCCTGGCAGGCCGAGCGCGCCCTGGCGCGTCGGGACGTGCTGGCCGCCCTCTACGGGCCCGTCGTGATCCGGCGCGCCGACGTGGAGGCGATCGGCGGGTACGCCGAGGATCTGGGCGACGCGGCGGCGGAGCTGGACGTCGGCTGGCGGCTGTGGCTGTCCGGCGGGCGCGTGCAGGACCTGCGGTCGCCGGCCGCCGGGCGCGACGCGAGGAGCGACGCAGCAAGCTCGCCGGAGGCGCCGCGGGTGCCGACGCGGCCGCGTCCGGGTGAGCGCGTGGACCCCGCGCACCTCGTGGACGCGCTGAAGGTCGCGTGGCGCTGCCTCGACGAGGAACGCGCCACCGCAGCGGTCGCAGGGGGACTCCTCCTCGCACCACGGCTGTTGGAGACAGGGGGCGCCGAATCGGTGCTGCGGTCGCTCAGCGAGTCCCTCGCGAGCTCCGGGGATGCGAGGCCGGCCGTGCAGCGGACGAGAACGCGCGACGACCCAGAGATCCTGCACCTGCTCGGCGACCCGCTCGACGTGCCGTGGCTCGAACCGGCCGAGGCGGACCAGCTTGTCGACGAGCTGTCCCTCGCAGCGCTGTTCGGACGGCGCCGACGCGTGCTCGTGGTCACCGGGGACGTCGTCGGCCCGGGCATGGCCGGCCCCGCGATCCGCGCCTGGCACATGGCCGAGTGCCTGGGCCACGAGCACGACGTGGTGCTCGCGACCACGTCTGGGCGCTGCACGGGTGACGGTGCCGGCTTTCGCCTCGAGGCCCCCGATGCGGCCCGCTTCGAGCAGCTCGCGGCCTGGTGCGAGATCGTCGTGGTGCAGGGGTTCGTCCTCCTGCACGTGCCCGCGCTTCGACGTCCGGACAAGATCATGGTCGTCGACGGCTACGACATCTTGCACCTCGAGGCGCTCGAGCTCTCCAAGCGCGCGACGGGAGGCGCTCGCGAAGAGCACATCGGTGCCTCCCTGCACGTGCTCAACGAGCAGGCGGCGCGCGGGGACTTCTTCGTCTGCGCCAGCGAGAAGCAGCGCGACTACTGGATCGGACACCTCTCCGCGCTCGGGCGCGTCAACGCCTCCACCTACGGCCACGACCCCATCCTTCGCTCGCTCGTCGACGTCGTGCCCTTCGGCTTGCCGGCGAGCGTGCCGAAGCGGACCGGCCCGGGGCCGAGGGAGACCATCCGGGGCATCGGTCCCGACGACGACGTCCTGTTGTGGGCAGGAGGCATCTACGACTGGCTCGATCCCGCCCTGCTCGTGCGCGCGGTGGACCGTCTGCGCCACCGGCGCCCGCAGGTGCGGCTCGTGTTCATGGGGATGCGCCATCCCAATCCCGAGGTGCCGGTCATGGCGATGGCGCTCGAGGCCCGTCACCTCGCACGTTCGCTCGGGCTCGAGGGGACCCACGTCTTTTTCAACGAGGGATGGGTGGACTACGACAGCCGGCAGAACTGGCTGCTCGACGCGGACATCGGGGTGAGCACCCACTTCGAGCACGCCGAGACGGCGTTCGCCTTCCGGACCCGGGTGCTCGACTACCTGTGGGCGGGCCTTCCCGTCGTCGCGACGGCGGGGGATGCGTTCGCGGACTTGATCGCGCGTGAAGGGCTCGGCCGCGTCGTCGCGGCCGGGGATGTCGACGGTCTCGAGCAGGCGCTCTACGAGCTCCTGAGCGATCCGCGGGCGTCAGCCGTCTGCCGCGAGAACGTCGAGCGCGTGCGCCAGGCATTCGAGTGGCCGACGACCTTGGAGCCGCTGCTGCGCTTTTGCCGCGCGCCCTCGCGTGCGGCGGACAACCTTTCCTCTCCGTCGCGTGCGTCGACGGACGGCGCGACGGCACGGCTGATGCGGCGTACGCGGACCGCTGCGGCGCTCTACGCCCAGGGCGGCGCGCAGGCCGTCCTGCGCGTCGCCGCTCAGCGGCTGCGCCGCGCCAGCCCCGCCGACCGGTCGCGCTGAGGCACCGGGCCCGTTGCCGCTCCGGCCGAGCGGCCCCGTTCCTGCTGCGAAGGAACTCCTACTGCGAACGCAGCGGTGACGGGCCGGGGGCGGAACCGGCGTCGCCGCCGATCGCCGGGGCCGCGATGCTCGCGACCAGTCCGTCGAGGATGTCGGACTCCGACACGACGCAGCGGGCGAAGCCGAAGCTCCGCATCACCTCGCGCAGCACGAGGGCGCCACCGACGATGACGTCCTCCCGGCCTTCTGCCATTCCGGTCCGTGCGGCGCGCTCGGAGACGGTCTCGTCCGCGAGCTTCGCCGTCCACGTGCCGACGGCCTCTGCGGTGAGCTCGGAGTGGTGCACGCGTCGCCACTCGTACACCGACCATCCGTGCGCCAGCATCGACAGGGTCGTGACGGTTCCAGCGAGCCCGACCAAGGTCGCTCGCTGGGGCACCTCGCGCAGCACCGGCAGGGCAGCCGCCGCCTGCTCGAGGTCGCGTCGGATGGTGCCGACCGCCTGGTCGATCTCTGCGGCCAACGGCGGGTCGTGACGCAGGTGCCGCTCGGTCAAGCGCACGCACCCGAGGTCCAAGGAGACCACGCGGGGATCAGGTTCGCCTTCGACCTGTGCGATCAGCTCCGTGGAGCCGCCGCCGATGTCGAGGACGACGTAGGGCCCGGCGTTCTCGTCGAGGTCCGAGACGGCGCCGGCGTAGGCGAGCCGTCCCTCCTCGTCGCCCGAGAGCAGCTCGACCGGCATCCGCGCGGCGTCGGCGGCCGCGTCGAGGAAGTCCCGACCGTTCGAAGCGTCGCGCACGGCGGAGGTCGCGACGACTCTGGCCGCGACCACACCGAGCCCGTCCATCTGCTCTCGATAGGAGCGCAGCACCTCGACCGTGCGCTCGATCGCCGAGGCGGACAATGCGTGCGTGGCGTCGACGCCCTCGCCGAGGCGGGTCACCCGCAGCTCGCGGGCGAGCTGGCTGCCGTCTTGGCCCGCGACCAAAAGGCGCGTCGAGTTCGTCCCGCAGTCGACGGCCGCCGTGACCCGGGTCGAAGGAGCAGGAGGAGCCGACGGAGTCGAAGGAGC
>JAJZMN010000189.1 GCA_021850345.1 Actinomycetes bacterium
AGAGGAGTTCGTCGACGAACCCGAGCGACACCTCGTGGCCGAGACGATCTACCAGGCCTGCTACCGACCCGAGCTCGGCGGCCTCGCCCGTGAGCTGCCGAGGGCGCTGCGCACCGGCAGGCGCCGCCGCCGGCCACGCCGGCGCCCCGACGAGCGTCGCCCGCAGAAGCTCGTCTCCATGACGATGATCGCGCAGCGCCCGGCGGAAGCCGCCGATCGCAGCGTGCCGGGGCACTGGGAGGGCGACCTCATCACCGGCAGATCGAACCGTTCGGCGATCGGGACGCTCGTCGAACGCCGCTCCCGGTTCACGATCCTTCTGCACCTGCCCGGCCGGCACACGGCCGAGGCGGTCTGCGACGCGCTCATCGCGGCACTTGGTTCGCTCCCTCCCTGCCAGCGCCGCTCCCTCACCTGGGACCAGGGGAGCGAGCTGGCTCTGCATGCCGAGATCGCGTGCGCTCTGGGCATGCCGATCTTCTTCTGCGACGCGCACTCGCCCTGGCAGCGCCCGACCAACGAGAACACGAACGGGCTGTTGCGCGAGTACTTCCCCAAATCGACCGACCTGCACGTCTACAGCCCGGACGACCTGCGCTTCGTCGCCGCCGAGCTGAACGACCGCCCCCGCCAGGTCCTCGGATGGCGGACTCCCGCCGAGGTGCTGGCGAAGCTCACGACGAACTGACAAGACGCGGCGGGCGTGCGCTGGGATCATGGGGGCGTGCCGGAACGCACACGGTCCGGCGACGAGCGAACCTCGTCGAGCGGCCGGGTGTACCTGGAGCCCGGTCTCGGTCAAGCGGTGCTCTCTCGGCTCGCCCCCCTGCTCGCCGACGAGGGAATCGATCTCGACAACGTCGACCCACAGAGCCTCCAAGAGGCGCTGCACAGGGTTGCCGAGCGAGTCAATCTCGTGGCGTTCACGCCCGTCGGGCGGGCACGCTCTGTCGCCGCCCTGGCGCTACGCGAAGCCGTCGACGCTCGAGCGAGCGATGGCGACGAGCGCGTGCGCGATGTGCTCGCCCGCCTCCAGCCCGAGTCTCCCGACGCCGCGGAGGCGACGGTCGCTGCCTGCATCGGGATCTCCCTCGGCCTCCTCGACGACTGGCTCTCCGAAGAGCGCGCCGAAGCACCGCCGCGCGCACGGGCGCACGTGTATCGCGGCGCTCGAACGCCGAGCGAGCACACCGCCCGACAGATCATCGTCCTCGCGCGACACGGCGCGGCACTGTCTTCCCTTGGACAGCTCATCGTGGAGCATGGAGGTGACGATCTCCTCTTCGGCTGCGTCGTCGCGCTGTGCGATGTTGCACGCGCCTGGTCGCTCGAGTCGGACGAGAGCGTCGCACGCGTCCTCTTCGAGCACGTCCGCTGACCTCGTCTACGCTGCCATCGTTCGGTCACGTGTTGCGACGGTCGCTAGAAACCGCCCACCCGGGATCGGCCTCGCCCGGCTCGATGCGCGCCGGGAGGCCGAAGAGCACGCTTCGCAGCCCTTCACGGACCGCCCGATTGGCAGTGGCAGAGAGCGCCGAGATCGGCAGGCGCTTCTCCCCGACATCGCGCAGCGAGGCGAGGGCGGTGGTGAGACGGCGGTAGGCAGGCCGGAAGTCATCGCCCCACTGGATGAGGGTATGGGCTTCATCAAAGACAACGCGGTTGACTCGCCCGGCCGCCACCCCTTGGCGTACCCACTCGCGGAACTGGCGGTGCGCAAAGCGCTCGGGTGAGACGTACACGAGCTTGATCCCGTGGTCGGCGGTGCCGGTCAGCTGTTCGGCGACTTCCTGGCGACCGGCACGCGAGGACGACTCGCGCAGCGGAGCGACGAGCGCGCGCACTGCGCCGCCAATCGCCCGGTTCAGCTCGAGCGCCTGGTCGGCCATCAACGCGACGAGCGGCGAGACGACGATCGTCAAGCCCGGAAGGACGAGGGCTGGCAGCTGGAAGCAGAAGGACTTGCCGAAGCCGGTCGGGAGCAGGGCGAGCAGGTCTTGCCCCTCGGCGGCGGCGCGGACGCACTCGGCCTGTTCGGGCTTGAGGGAGAGCGGCACGTCCTTGAAGCGCAGCAGTCCGGCGACCTGTTCTGCGCGGCCGACCAACTCATCGCCTAGCTTCCCCGTGGCGCGGAGCGCTGCGACTTCGGCCTCACGAAGCTCGAGGGCGCGAATGTGGCGGGTCTGCTCGAGGAGCACTTGTGCCTCCAGCGCCTCGGGGCGACAGAGCTCAGGAAGCCGGGTTGGGTCGATGTCTCCCCCGGCGGCGAGGAACTCCCAGATCCGCCGCCAGCCCTCGGTCATCTCGACGACGTTGCCGCCTGTGAGTTCCCCGGTCTCGGCATCTTCGACGAGAAGCCCCGGGTCGAGGCTCCCGAGCAGGATCCGCCGGTAGAGGCGGCGCGTCGAGGCGCCGCCGGCGAGCTTTCGGTCCGAGATGACGATGACGCCGCGGTGGTTCTCCCCGCGGATCAGCCGCCCGGCGGCCTGGCGAAGCTCAATGGCAGCGAGCGGGAGGTAATACCGCTCGGTCGCTGCGGCGTCGGGATCGGGGTGGCCGTCGGCGGCCGCCCGTGCCGCAGCATCGACGCGCCGCGCGGCGACGAGCGGATCGGCGAAGGGGGCGAAGGGGAGCTTGTTGACCCACACCATCCGCGCACGCTCGGGGTCCGAAACGTCGATGCCGGCCCAGAGGCCCTTCGTCCCGACGAGATAGCCACCCTCCGCGCGGAACGCCTCGATCGCTCGGCGGTTGCCGAGGATCGGCGCTGCAGCGAGCGGAACCGCAAGCCCGGCGCGGGCGCTGTAGCTGGCGAGGTACTCGGCGATTCCTGCCGCCGTGGCGGTGGCGGTCGTGAAGACCATCGCACCCGGCTGGCGTCCGGCGGAGTCCGCCTCCCGGGCGTACCCGGTGAGCTGATGGGCGACGGTTCGCATGGCCGCTTCGCCTTGCTCGGCCCAGGACGGGAAGTCGGCGAAGCAGACGAGGCGCGCCTGGCGCGCGTAGTCGTAGGGCCCTTCCAGGCTCATCGTCTCACAGTCGCGAAGGCCGAGCCGGTCGAAGAGGTACTCCCACCCACCGGCGACAGTGAGGGTGGCCGAGGTGAACACGCTGCGAGCGAACATCGTCCGGAACCGCGCCCACTCGGCGTCGGCCGGCAGGCGGACCGGGCTGGAACGGACCTCGAAGCGGTAGCGGCGCGGACCGTCGCGTAGGTCGGACCCCGGCTCCTCGGCGATCCACACAACGCGATTGCTGGACGCGACGGCAGCGGGGTGCGGGGATGGGGGCGGACCGTTATTCCCGTGGCCGCCACCACCAACCGCCTCGTCGCTCGCGCCGCCGGTGGCCGCCTCGGTGTCCTCGGTGTCCTCGGCGTCATCTGCTTCGGCGTCGGGGTCGACGTCGTCGTCATCACCGCCGTGATCGGCTTCAAGATCATCGACGGCGGCGAGGTTGTCGACGACAAAGAGCGCGGGAGGGCTGTCTACCGTCGGTGCAGCACCGCTCGCAGCGCCGGCGAGAGCCCTACCGACCGGTCCGCTGGCGGCGGGCACCGCGCCAGCCGGCAAGACCCGCCGGGGCAGAGGCGGTGGTGGCGGGGAAAGATAGGTGGTCCCGAGCAGGGCGTCGATGTCGCCGAGCACACCGGAGACACCGTCTGTCACCTCAGCAAGGCGGCTGGCGAGCTCGCCGTGGCGGTCGCGCTCTCGACGATTCAAGGCGGCGAGGTTCGTCATGTAGCATCCGCGAAGCGCCCGCGCGGCGGCATTGCACGCCCGGGCGATCTTGCCGAGCTCTCCGAGAAAAGAACGGGCGGCGACGGACCCGACATCCCCGATGAAGGCACTGGCGAGGGTCCCGGCGCGTCCGTGCTGCTCTGAGGCGGGAGCACCCGAGAGACGGTCAACGGCGGCCATCGCCATTTTCGACGGGCGGTTCGTGTCGAGGATCCCCTCGAGCTCACGGGCGGTCGCCCGCAGCGCTGGTGTGGCATCGCCACGACCGGCCCAGGCTGACAAGAGCTGCGAGGCCCGCTCGACCTGCTGATAGGAGAAGCTGGAGGAGAACGCTTCGGTCGCCGCGCCCTCGGCAGCGTGCGCCTCGTCGACGATCAAGAGGGTGTCGCTGCCTTTATCTTCGAGGTCATCGAGGTGTGCGAAGACGAGGGCATGGTTGGCGATGATCAGCCGGTGCGCCCCGAGGTGTTCGGCGGCGAGACGGGTGTGGGCGCCGAGCCCGGTGGGATCGCCGTAATCCCCGGCGGCGGCCTGGGACAAGACTGCGAGGTACGCCGCCCACCTGCCGCGGCTGTAGTCGGCGAAGAACGCCGGAACATCCGCGGTGTCGACCGAGCGAGCTTCGTTGCTCCCGAGCAGGGTCCCGGGGGCGCCAGCAAGCCGGGTGAGGAGAAAGACCAGCAACTCGGCAAAGCGTGGTTCACCGAGCACACCCCGAGGCGCCGCGCCGCCGCCGACCGGGGCGGAGACGTCCGCGCAGACGCTGACGAGCGCCCGCAAGGAAAGGCGGTTCGCCGCTCCCTTCACCAGGCTCGTTGCTCGCAAGAGGCCCGGCGCGGCGCCAGCGAGCTCTTCGACGTCGGACGCGAGCTGCGCCTGAAGCTGTTTGGTGTGGGTGGCGATGAGGACCCGTCGCTCGGGGCCACCGGCGAGCCAGTCGATCGCCGCCGCGAGCGCGGCGAGCGACTTCCCGGTCCCGGTCGGCGCCTCGATGGCGAGGTCTGGGCCGCTCTGGAATCGCGAGCGGATCGCCTCTGCCATCTGCTCCTGCGCCGGTCGACGCTGGGTGCCTGGATTGATTGCGGCCGAAAGCAGATGGGGATCGACACTCCCATTGGGTCCCCGCCAGGCCGCCGGCACGCCGAGCGACGGCGGTGGCGGCGGGATAGGGCGGACTGGCGCGCTCGAGAGCGAGTTCTCGATGGCGGTGGCGGCTGCGGCGTCATCGAGCGCAATCACCGGCGGCGTCCCGCCCCGGACGGGAGCGGCGAGGTCGAAGACGAGCCGCCACGTCACGCACGCTTGCGCAACGGAGGAAACGAGTTCGGCGAACTCGTCGGTCCAGCCCCCCGTGACCGTAGTCGCCCCGTAGGTGACGAGCCGCGCCAGCGCCTCGGCGTCGTCGGCGGCGTCGTGCGCGGACAACTCCGACAGGTCGAGCCCGACGTCGTCGGCGAGTTGGTGGAGGTGGTGACTCGCGACACTCGGCCACCAGCAGTAGGCGAGATAGAGACCGTCGACGCGCTCGGGACCTTCGAGGCGCCGCACCCCGGCCGAATCGCAGGACGTGTCCAGCACCGAGAAGTCGAGGCCCGTGCCGTTGTAGGCGACGAGTGCGTCGGCCTCGGCACAAAAGGAGGAGAGCTCCGCATAGACCTCAGCTGGCGCCTCTGGCCGTCCGCGGTACCGCTCGGCGAGTGCCTCGCTCTCGACGGCCCAGCCCTCGGGCAGGTCGACAAAGGCGTTCATACGCGGGCGTTCTTGCACCCAGTCCCGGTCTCGCCCGAAGCGGACCGCACCAAGCTGCCACACAGCCCGCTCGAGGTACGGCGCCGTGACGCTCAAACGCGGCAGCGACTCGAGGTCAAAGGCTACGGCGCGGAGAGATGCGCCCGCGTCGCGAGAAGGCGTGCTCCGGACCACAACCTCCATGCCCGACGGACGAGTAGCAAAGAACCGACCGCTCTCGGTGCGCACGGCGTCACCAGCGGCGCGGATCAGCTGTTGCAGCTGCTGCGCGGACAGGTTCTGCCAGCGTCGCCGAAGTGCTTCCAGTAGCTCCGGTCCGCTCAGGCCTCCCCGGCTCGTGGCTAACGCCGCCAGGAGGGCATCGACGCGTCCGCTCCCCGCTGGCCTCCCGCCTCCTGCCCCTGCGCCGTCACCCCCGCCCATCGCGACTTCCGAGGGTACCAACAGCCAGTGACAAGATCACGTGCAGCGGGAGTCCCGAAGTGCGGCGGACGCAACTTGTCGGTGACGACATGGCCGAGGGCGTAACATACCTCGGCGTCGCCCGGTTCGAACTCGAGGCTGAAGGTGCATTGCAGGCGAGCGTGTACGTCGTCCGCCCCGACACGCCGAGATCGAGTTGAGAGGCTCAGCGGATAGGAGACACCGCCGGCATCCAGCGCTTTCGGTAGTCGATCAGCTTCGCCGTGAGGAGAAAGACGACGGTGAGGGCGAACTGCGCGAGCCGATGCTCGGCCTTTCGGTCCGTA
>JAJZMN010000196.1 GCA_021850345.1 Actinomycetes bacterium
AACATCGGGCCGGGCACCCCGGGTGCGGCCAGGTACGGCGAATCGGCTGGCGTCGTATCGCCCACACTGCCCGTACCGGCGACCTTGCAGGGGTTCGCGCTCGGCGGGGACCAGGTGCCTCGCGGCGCCGTGCCCGCAAGGCTGCCGTCGCTCATCGCTGAGAAGGGAGTGCCCACCATGGCATCGCGCGCCCATGACCCCACCCCGCCGACGGTCTCCCCCTCGAGCGCGCCGGGCGCCGCCGAGGTGCTCGAGTGGATCATCGACGAGGTCGAGCAGCGCGTGCTGGCGGAGCTCGAACGACGGGGACGTCGGCACGTCCCGGAGGTCTTCTGATGGCGTCGAGCACAACCAAGGCCTTCTTGAAGACCGAGAAGGGCACAACGATCCCCTGTCTCTTCAACCCGTCCGAGCTCGTCCTGGCTCAGGCGAACGGCTGGGCTGCGGACGCCGTGCCCGGCAGAGGGGTACCGACGCTGCGCTACACCGGGGCAGGCTCTGGCATCCTCCGCCTCACCTTGTTCTTCGACACCACCGACACGGGCAAACCGGTGACCACATACACCGCGAAGCTCGTGGGCCTCATGGAGGTCACAACGCAGCTGCCGGGGACGTCGCAGACAACCAACAACGCGAGACCGCCGTGGGTGGAGTTCCACTGGGGCACATTCCACTCCTTCAAGGCGGTCATCTCTTCCCTCGACCTCTCCTTCGAGTACTTCAGCCGGACGGGCACCCCGCTCAGGGCGCGCGCCGGCGTGGTGCTGACCCAGTACCAAGAGACAACGGCCTTCGGCCCGCAGAACCCGACCTCGGGCACCCCGCGTCCCCACCGGGTGCACCGGGTACAGCCGGGTGAGACCCTCGATCGCATCGCGGCCGTGCACTTCGGTGACGCCACGCGCTGGCGCGCCATCGCCCAGGCCAACGGCATCACCGATCCGCTCGCACTCCGCCCCGGCACCCTTCTCGCCATCCCGGGGGCGACGTGATGGCGACAGCCGTCGTGCTCTCTCCAAAGGTGCAGGTTGCCGGAAGCCCGCTCGCTGCGGTCTGGCAGCGTGCCCTGTTGGAGCTGCGCGTCGAGCGCGCGCTGAACGTGCCGGCGCGCGCGACGCTGCGCTTCGTGGATCCGGGGTACGGGCTCCTCGAGTCCAAGGCGGTCGCGATCGGCACACCGGTCGAGATCGCGGACCCCGGCGGTTCGACCGCGCTCCTCGCCGGCGTCGTCACCGGCATCGGGTGCGAGCAGCGCGAGGGGGAGCAACCAGAGACCGTGGTGGTGGTGCACGACGCGAGCTATCAGCTCGGTCTCACCTCGTGCGTGAAGACGAGAACGCAGGTGACCGTCGCCACAGTGGTCTCCACACTGTGCAATCCGGCGAAGCTCGGGGTGACAACGGGCGCCTCCGCGAGCAGCGCCACACTGCCCTACCTGCTCCAGGTCGACACGAACCTGGGCATGATCGGGGAGCTGGCCCTGCGCACCGGCGCCGACTGGTGGGTCACAGGTACGACCTTGTACTTCGGGACGCCCGCGGAGCTCTCGAGCGCGCGCACCACGGTCTCGCTCACCTTGGGGGACGGGCTCCGCTCCTTCTCGGGCCGTGCCGTGGCGGCACCGGCGAGCGTGACGGTCACGGGATGGAACGTCGACCAGCAGGAGACGGTGACAAGCCAGTCGACGTCGGCGACGACCGGGATACTGCCGACATCGACACTCGAAGGGCTCGTGACGAGCGCTGGGACCTTCGTGACTGCCGCCGTGGCGGCGCGCAGCGCGACAGAGGCGCGCGCGATCAGCCAGTCCCTCTTCGACCTTCGCGCCGGTGCGGCGGTCGAGGCGACGGGCGTGGCGGACGGTGACGGGACGCTCAGGCCCGGGGGCTTCGTGACCGTCGCCGGCGCCGGTCCGCTGAGCGGCACCTATCCGCTGAGCGCGGTCGAGCACGTCTACCGCCCACGTCGCGGCTTCGTCACGCGGTTTCGCAGTGGCGACCGCCGCCCCGACGGGATCGTGGCTGGGACCTCGCGCCAGGCGTCGCCGGGGTTCGGGGGGTCGTCGATCGTGGGCCACGACGGGGTCACCTCGGGGATCGTCACGAACGTGAACGACCCGACAACACGGGGGCGCGTGAAGGTCCGCTTCCCGGGCATGAGCCAGACACAGGAGAGCTCGTGGGCCAGGATCGTCGCCGTCGGTGGAGGCGCCAGCCGCGGGAACGTGTTCATCCCCGAGGTGAACGACGAGGTGCTCGTCGCCTTCGAAGACGGCGACACGCGCACGCCCGTGGTCTTGGGCGGCCTCTACGGCTCGCGCTCGGGGATCCCGGCGCCCACAGTCAAGACAGGCAAGGTGCAAAAGCGCGAGCTGGTCTCGCGTCTCGGCCACGTCATCCGTTTCCTCGACGGGACATCCACAGCGACCAAGGCGATCGAGCTCCAGCTCGCCGACGGCCAGCTCGTCCACTTCGGATCGGACAAGACGACCGTGACAGTCAAATCGGGCAAGGAGCTGAGCATCACCGTGGGCTCCACCGCCATCACGGTCGCCCAGAGCACCGGGGCGGTCACCATCAAGGCGGCGACAATCCAGCTCCAGGCGACGACCCAGCTCAAGCTCACAGCGCCCACGGTGTCTGTGAACGCGAACACGGCGCTCACATTGAAAGGCGCGGCCGTCTCGGTGACAGGGAGCGGTGCGGTCCAGGTGAAGGCAAGCGCGGCAGTCGGCATCACCGGGATGCCGGTGTCCATAAACGGCGGATGATGGTGGTGCCGCAGAGCTCGCACATCCCCCAAGGGCGGCCCATGAGCAACGACCCTTCCTTCGTCGGGCGCGGGATGCGCTTCCCCCTGGCGATCGACGCCAGGGGGAGCTTCGCGACCGCGGACGCAGGTGAGAGCACCGACAGCGCGATCCGCGTGATCCTGTCGACGGCACCGGGCGAGCGTCTCATGCGCCCGAACTTCGGCTGCGCGATCTGGGACCTGCTCTTCGAGCCGGTGAACGCCAACACCTTGGGGCTCATGGCCGAGTCCGTTCGCCACGCGCTCGCCCAGTGGGAGCCGCGCGTGGAGGTGCAGCGCGTCGACGTCGTCCCCGACCCCGTGGACGCGGCGCTGGTGCGTATCCACATCGACTATGTGATGCGCGCGACGAACGACCGGCGCAACCTCGTCTACCCCTTCTACGTGATCCCGCGCGAGACCGCAGACGGCGAGGCGCACCGCGCCGGCGACCAGGCCGGCTGAGACGCGCACCAACGGAGAACCGACGGAGAGAACACCACATGCCGCTACCCGCACCAGAGCTCGACGACCGGAACTTCCAAGACATCGTGGACGAGGCCAAGCGCCTCATCCCCCGCTACTGCCCTGAGTGGACGAACCACAACCTGTCCGATCCCGGCGTCGCGCTGATCGAGCTCTTCGCGTGGATGAGCGAGATGGTGCTCTTTCGCCTGAACCAGGTGCCCGACCGGCTCTACACGAAGTTCTTGGACCTGATCGGCATCACGCCATTCCCGCCGTCGGTCGCACGCGCGGATCTCACCTTCTGGCTCTCTGCGGCCCAGGACCAGCCGGTGACGGTGCCCGCCGGCACGAGCGTGTCGACGGCGGGCGACGGGGGCGACGAGCCGGTCGTCTTCAGCACCCTCGAGGATCTCGTGATCGCGCCGCTCACCATGGTCACGGCCAAGACCGCGACGGCCGATGCGCCCGAGCGCTACCTCGACGTCTGGGACGACCTTCGCTTCGACGGCGGCGAGGTCATGTGCTTCGGGAGCACCCCGCCGGCGCCGGGCGACGCGTGCTACATCGGATTCGACTCGAGCCTCGCGGGCGCCGTGCTGCGCCTCACCATCTCGGCGCAGATCCAGGGGATCGGCGTCGACCCGCGCGATCCGCCGCTCAGCTGGGAGGCCTGGACGGGGGAGCAGTGGGCCACCCTGCCGGTGCACGCCGACTCCACGGGGGGACTGAACCGCAATGGCGACATCGAGCTTCGCCTGCCGCGCCATGCGGCCCCCCTCACGCTCGGCGGCACTCGGGCGTACTGGCTGCGGGTCCGGCTCCTTGCGCCTCGCCAGGGGCAGGCCGGCTACCAGGCGTCGCCGCGGCTCGCAAGCCTCGATGCGGCCGTGCTCGGGGGGACTGCTGTTGCCGAGCATGCCGTGGTGGTGGGGCCCGAGCGACTCGGGCAGAGCGACGGCAGCCCTGGGCAGGTGTTCACGTTGTCGCACGCACCGGTCCTCGCGCGCCGCGAGGGCGAAGCGATCCGGGTGGTGACCGCGGAGCGCGCCGAGACCTGGGAGGAGGTGACCGACTTCGCCGCATCCGGGCCGGACGACCGCCACTACGTGATCGACGACGGGTCGGGCGCGGTCCGCTTCGGGCCGTCGGTGCGCTACCCCGACGGCTCGATCCGCCAGCACGGCGCGATCCCCCCCGACGGTGGGGACATCGTGATCGACCGCTATCGCCAGGGTGGCGGCGCAGCGGGCAACGTCGGGGCGGGCACGCTCAGCGTCCTGCGCACCACGGTCGCCTATATCGACCGCGTGACCAACCTCGTGCCGGCGGCCGGCGGGGTGGACGCCGAGACCCCGCAGAACGCCAAGGTGCGCGGGCCGCTCAGCCTGCGCACGGGCCAACGCGCGGTCACCCCGCGCGACTTCGAGCGCCTCACCTTGGAGGCGTCGCCCGAGATCGCCCGCGTCAAGTGCCTGCCGCCGCGCGAGGCGGGGGCACCGGTGCGCCTGCTCGTCGTGCCGCGCCTCGCCACGCCGCTCGACGAGCGCCAGCTCGACGACTTCGCGCTGCGCGACGCGGTGGTCGACGCCGTGACCGAGCACCTCGAGCCGCGCCGGCTGCTCGGGACGACCGTGGAGGTCGGCACGCCCTACTACCAGGGGATCTCGGTGGCCGCGCTCGTCCAGGCGCTCCCGGGACGTCCGGCGGCGCTCGTGCGCCAGCGGGTCCTCGACCGGCTCTACCGATATCTCGATCCCCTCGAGGGCGGGAACGCAGAGGACGGCTGGCCCTTCGACGCGGACCTGAACGCCTCCACGCTCGCAGAGCTCTTCCAGGCGATCGAGGGCGTCGAGCGTGTCGACGAGGTGCTCTTGTTCGAGTACGACCTGCGCACCGGGGTGCGCCACGGGACCGGTCGCGAGGTCGTCCGCCTCGACCGCGAGTCGCTCTTCCTCTCCGCTCGCCATCAGGTGGTCGTGCGATGACGCGTCGAGCCGAGTGGATGCTCTCCCAGCTCCCCATGGGCATGCTGGACGATCCGCTGTTCGTGCGCTTCGTCTCCATCTTCCAAGACGTCGCGACCTCCTACCTCGAGGGCGCCGACAACATCGAGCATCTGGTGGACCCGACCGTCGCCCCGGTGCCGGCGCTCTCGTGGCTCGCCTCGTGGTTCGGGGTGACGTGGATCGAGCCCTCCCTGCCCGCCGAGCTCCAGCGCCGCCTGGTACGCGAGTGCGGGCGGGCCCTCGAATGGCGCGGGACGCGCCGTGGCCTCGAGGTGGTCCTCCAGGCCGTCACCGCTGGGCCGGTCTCGGTCACCGAGAGCGGTGGCGTGCGCAGGGCCGGCGAGAGGGGTGCGCCGGCGCCCGAACCGGCGGTGCGGATCGAGGTGGCCTCGACCGGATGGATGAGCGACGAGGACTTCATCGAGCTCGTGAGCGACGAGGTCCCGGCGAACGTGCACATCGAGATCGTCGTGGCCGGCCGGACGCTGTGGCCGCAGGACGTGCTCGGCAGCGGCGAGGTGCCGGCATGACCACGATGGTGACGTGCCCGTCGTGCGGGACGGTGAGCCACCTCGACGAGCTCGCCCGCGACGCCGACTGCTTCTGCCGGGTCTGCGATTTCCCGCTCTTTTGGAGCCGCGGCGAGCGGGTCGTGACCGGCGGGGAGGGTGGCGCCGTAGGGCTCAGGCGGTTGCCCGGCATCGCCGGGCGCGTGGACGTCGCGACCATCGTGTGCCCCGCATGCGACGAGCCCAATCCGTTCGCGCGCCGCATCTGTGTCCGCTGCGGCGCGACACTGCGGCCTGCGCCACCCCCGCCGCCGCCGCCACCCCCGCCTCCGCCGCCACCACGCCCG
>JAJZMN010000067.1 GCA_021850345.1 Actinomycetes bacterium
GCCGCCAACGGCCCGACCGGCCGTCCGACCGGCCGTCCATCCACCGCCCAAGCCGAACACGTGTTCGCTAGACTCTCGACGTGGCGTCCACGCGCACCCGGTATCCTCCCCACGTGTCCGGGCACTTGTTGATCCGGGGCGCCCGCGAGCACAACTTGCAGGACGTCTCCCTCGACCTTCCCCGCGATCGGCTGGTGGTCTTCACGGGGCTCTCGGGCTCGGGCAAGTCGTCGCTCGCGTTCGACACCATCTACGCGGAGGGCCAGCGCCGCTACGTCGAGTCCCTCTCGGCGTACGCTCGCCAGTTCCTCGGGCAGATGGACAAGCCCGACGTCGACTTCATCGAGGGGCTGTCGCCGGCGATCTCCATCGACCAGAAGTCCGCCTCGCGGAACCCTCGCTCGACCGTCGGCACCATCACCGAGGTCTACGACTATCTCCGCCTCCTCTACGCGCGCATCGGCAAGCCGCACTGCCCGATCTGCGGGCGCCCCGTCGCGCGCCAGACCCCCCAGCAGATCGTCGACCGCGTGCTGGAGCTGGACGAGGGCACGCGCTTTTGGGTGCTCGCTCCCGTCGTGCGGGGGCGCAAGGGCGAGTACGCCGGGCTGCTCGACGATCTGGCGAAGCAGGGCTTCTCCCGTGCCCGCGTCGACGGGACGGTGGTCGAGCTGGCGGACCGGCGCTCGGCGACGCTCGCCCGCTACGAGCAGCACACGATCGAGGTCATCGTCGACCGGCTCGTCCGGCGAGACGGGATCCGCCAGCGGCTCACCGAGTCGATCGAGACGGCGCTCTCGCTCACCGGTGGCACGGCGGAGGTGCAGGTGGTCGGCCCCGACGGCGAGCCACCGGCCGGCGCGGAGGCCATCACCTTCAGCCAGCACCTGGCCTGCCCGGTCGACGGCATCAGCTTCGAGGAGCCCGCGCCGCGCAGCTTCTCGTTCAACTCGCCCTACGGCGCGTGCTCGACGTGCCTCGGCCTCGGCACGCGCTTCGAGGTGGACCCCGAGCTCGTCGTCCCCGACCCCTCGCTGTCGCTCGCCGGCGGGGCGCTCGCCCCGTGGGCCAACGCGCGCAGCGAGTACTTCACCGGGCTCCTCCACGGCATCGCGGAGCTGGGCGGCTTCTCCGTCGACACGCCGTGGTCCGCATTGCGTTCGAAGGACAAGAAGCTCGCCCTCTACGGCTCGGGCGCGAAGAAGGTGGCGGTCGAGTACCGAAACCGCTTTGGCCGCAGCCGCTCCTACGAGACGCACTACGAGGGGATCGTCCCATGGCTGCAGCGGCGTCACGCGGACGCCGAGTCGGACTTCTCGCGCGAGCAGATCGAGCAGTACATGCGTGAGGTCGCCTGCCCGGCATGCGGCGGTGCACGGCTCAAGCCCGAGTCGCTGGCGGTCACGGTCGACGGCATGAGCATCTTCGAGCTCTGCAGCCTCTCGATCACCAAGGCCGTCGCACGGATCGAGGCGCTCGAGCTCTCCGAGCGCGACCACATGATCGCGCAGCGCGTCCTGAAGGAGATCCGAGAGCGGATGCGGTTCCTCCTCGACGTCGGGCTCGACTACCTCTCGCTCGCGCGTGCGGCGGGCACGCTCTCGGGCGGCGAGGCCCAACGGATCCGCCTCGCGAGCCAGATCGGCAGCGGCCTCGTCGGCGTCCTCTACGTGCTGGACGAGCCCTCCATCGGCCTGCACCAGCGTGACAACCAGCGCCTGATCCAGACCCTCGTGCGCCTCCGGGACCTCGGGAACACCGTGATCGTCGTGGAGCACGACGAGGAGACGATCCGCACGGCCGACCACGTGGTCGACATCGGGCCGGGCGCGGGGGAGCACGGCGGGCGCATCGTCCACTCCGGACCGGTCACCGGCAAGGGCGGCTTGCTGTCGAACGCCGAGTCGCTGACCGGCCTCTACCTGTCGGGGAAGCGCAAGATCCCCCTGCCCGACCGCCGCCGCCCCGGCACGGGCGAGGCCGTCGTCGTCCGCGGCGCGCGCGAGCACAACCTCGCGAACATCGACGTGGCCTTCCCGCTCGGCTGCCTCGTCGCCGTGACCGGCGTGTCGGGATCGGGCAAGTCGACGCTCGTGAACGAGATCCTCCTGCGCGCGCTCGCGCACGATCTCCACCGGGCCAAGGCGGTTCCCGGCCAGCACCGGACGATCGAGGGGATCTCCCACGTCGACAAGGTGGTCGACGTCGACCAGGCCCCGATCGGCCGGACGCCGCGCTCGAACCCCGCGACCTACACGGGCGTCTTCGACCACGTTCGCCGGCTGTTCGCGCAGACCCCGGAGGCCAAGGTCCGCGGCTACCAGCCCGGGCGCTTCTCGTTCAACGTGCGCGGCGGCCGCTGCGAGGCGTGCGCCGGCGACGGCACCATCAAGATCGAGATGCACTTCCTCCCCGACGTCTACGTGCCCTGCGAGATCTGCGGGGGCGCCCGCTACAACCGCGACACGCTCGAGGTCACCTTCCGGGGGAAGAACATCGCCGAAGTCCTCGACATGTCCTGCGAGGAGGCGCTCGCGTTCTTCTCGCACCAGCCCCCCATCGCGCGCCACCTCCGCACGCTCGTGGACGTGGGCCTCGGCTATGTCCGCCTCGGCCAGCCGGCGCCGACGCTCTCGGGCGGCGAGGCCCAGCGCGTGAAGCTCGCGAGCGAGCTCAGCCGGCGCCCCACCGGCCACACGATGTACATCTTGGACGAGCCGACGACCGGGCTGCACTTCGAGGACGTCCGCCGCCTCCTCGACGTGCTCAGCCGTCTGGTCGACCAGGGCAACACGGTCGTCGTGATCGAGCACAACTTGGACGTCGTCAAGTCCGCGGACTGGATCGTCGACCTCGGTCCCGACGGTGGCGATCGGGGCGGCATGATCGTGGCGGAGGGAACGCCTGAGCAGGTGGCGAAGACTCCCGGCAGCTACACGGGTGAGGTGCTGCGGCCGGTCCTCGGCGTGCGCTGAGCGCCGGGGCTTGGAGCCTCTTTTCGCGGCTGCACGGCGGCGTGCTCGGGCATGCCGACGCCACAGTGGCGCGGCGGCGCCCCGGCCACGCGAAAATGGAGCGGTGCTGCAACGGCCGGCCACGGGCGACATCCCCGACGCTCCGGGCTCCTATCAGTTCTACGACGCCGACGGGCGGGTCCTGTACGTGGGGAAGGCCAAGTCCCTCCGGCACCGCCTGCCGAACTACTTCCAGGACGCCGCCGCGTTGCCGCCGCGCACGGCGCAGATGGTCACCCAGGCTGCGCGTGTCGAGTGGGTCGTCGTCGCGACCGAGGTCGAGGCCCTCATGCTCGAGCACTCCCTCATCCAGGGCCACCAGCCGCGGTTCAACGTCCGGCTGAAGGACGACAAGAGCTACCCGTGGCTCGCGGTGACCGTATCGGACGAGTGGCCACGGCCGATGGTGTACCGGGGCAAGAAGCGAAAGGGCGTTCGCTACTTCGGCCCGTACGGTCACGTCGGCGCGCTGCGCGAGACCCTCGACCTCCTCCTGCGCAGCTTCCCGGTCCGCACCTGCTCGGACGCGAAGTTCCGCCGGCACGAACGGCTCGGGCGGCCGTGCCTCCTCTACGACATCGAGCGGTGCTCGGGCCCCTGTATCGCTGCGGTGGAGCACGATCGCTACCGCCAGTACGTCGACGACCTGATGCGGTTCTGCTCGGGGGACACGGCGCCGGTCGTCGCGCGTCTCGAGTCCGAGATGACCGACGCCGCGCAGGCGCTCGAGTACGAGCGGGCGGCTCGGGCACGTGACCAGCTGGTCGCCGTCCGAAAGGCCGCCGAGCATCAGCAGATGGTCTCGGACAGGCCCGAGGACTTCGACGTGGTGGGGATCGCCGAGGACGACCTCGAGGCCGCGGTGCAGGTGTTCCGTGTGCGGCGAGGCCGGGTGGTCGGGCGCAGCGGCTTCGTCGCCGACAAGGTCGAGGATCTGTCGCCGTCCCAGTTCGCGGGGCGGATCGTCGAGGAGATCTACGGGACGCCCGGCCACGAGGTACCGCGGCGGGTCTACCTGCCGGTCGAGCCGGAGTCCGCCGACGTGCTGTCGTCGTGGCTCTCGGGCGTGCGCGGTGCCGACGTCGCGCTCTGCGTGCCCAGGCGCGGCGCGAAGCGAGCTCTCCAAGAGACCGTGGCTAGGAACGCGCAAGAAGACCTCACGCGCCACCGGCTCCGCCGTGCCGCGGACCACAACGCCCGGTCGCGCGCGCTCACCGAGCTGCAAGCCGCGCTCGGTCTCCCCGCAGCGCCGCTGCGCATCGAGTGCTACGACATGAGCCATCTGCAGGGCACCGACTACGTGGGTTCGATGGTCGTCTTCGAGGACGCGTTGCCCAAGAAGTCGGACTACCGCAAGTTCGCGGTCAAGCACGTATTGGGCAACGACGACTACGCCGCGATGCACGAGGTGCTGTCCCGGCGGCTCGGCGCCCTGGTGGCTGCGCGCGAGCGCAACGCTGCGGGAGCGGGCGCGACGGCCCCAGCGGGCGACCGGGAGGCACCCCGCGGGGACGCCCCCGCGCTCGACGGGTTGGTCCCCGTGGTGGCGCGGCCGGTGCGCCGCTTCGCGTACCCGCCGCAGCTGCTCCTCATCGACGGGGGCAAGGGACAGCTCGGGGTCGGCCAGCGGGTGCTCGAAGAGCTCGGGCTCAGCGGTGAGATCGAGCTGGCTGCGCTGGCCAAGCAGTTCGAGGAGGTCTACCGGCCGGGCACACCCGATCCGGTGCGCATCCCGCGCGGCTCCGAGGCGCTGTACCTGCTCCAACGGGTACGAGACGAGGCGCATCGCTTCGCGATCACCTACCACCGGCAGCGCCGGGGAACGCGCATGACCCGCAGCGTGCTCGACGGCGTGCCCGGTCTCGGTCCGGCCCGAAGGGCGCGGCTCATGAAGGAGCTCGGCGGCATCCGGGCGGTACGGGCCGCCGGCCTGGACGACCTCCTCGCCCTGCCCTGGCTGCCCGATGTCGTGGCTCGAGCGGCCTACGAGCAGCTCCACGGCGGGGGCGGTCGGGGAGCCATCGCGGACATCGGTGTTGCAGCAGGAGAGACTAGAGGGCAATGAGCGAGTTCCTCTTCGTGACGGGGATGTCGGGCGCTGGCCGTTCGACTGCCGGCGCGGCGTTGGAGGACCTCGGCTGGTTCGTCATCGACAACCTGCCGCCCGCGCTCATGACGAAGGTCGCCGATCTCGTGGACGGCCCCGGCTCGGAGCACGACCGGGTGGCGCTCGTCATCGGGCGCGGCGGCGGGGAGTACCTGAACGAGGTCGCGCCGATCCGTGCACACCTGCTCCAGTCGGGCCATGTCGTGAGGACCCTGTTCCTCGACGCGCCAGACGACGTGCTGATCCGCCGCTTCGAAGGCACGCGCCGGCGCCATCCCCTCGCCGCTCGCGGGGTCGAAGAGTCGGTCGCGGACGAACGTCGCCTGCTCCAGGCGCTGCGCGACGAAGCCGACGTCGTGATCGACACGGGCGACTTGAACACGAACCAGCTGCGCCACCGGGTGATCGAGCTCTTCGGCGACCCGGTGCACGCGGCGCACATGCAGACCTCGGTCGTCTCGTTCGGCTACAAGCACGGCATCCCGCTCGACGTCGACATCGTGCTCGACTGCCGTTTCCTGCCGAACCCGTACTGGGTGGACGAGCTGCGCTCCCACTCCGGGCTCGAGGCGCCGGTGCGAGACTACGTGCTCGCGCAGCCCGGCACGGTGGAGTTCCTGGACAAGATCGAAGAGCTCCTCGCGATGATCCTGCCGTCCTTCGAGCAGGAGGGGAAGTCGTACCTCACCGTGGCGCTCGGGTGCACCGGAGGACGGCACCGCTCGGTGGTGCTCGCCGAGGCGCTCACCGAGCGCCTGGCAGCCCGAGGCATCCGGGCGGCCTCGTTCCACCGCGACGTGGATCGCTAGCCGCCTGCTCGCCGCGAGCGATCCCGGCTGCCGGGACTGGCGGGGGTGCCCTGCTCGTCACGCTCAGTGGTCGCACCGGTCTCAGCGGTACCGCTGCGCTCCTCGAACGGCGGCACAGTCCGGGCGGGT
>JAJZMN010000099.1 GCA_021850345.1 Actinomycetes bacterium
CCTTCGAAATTGCAATCGCCGCGCTTCTCAGTCCAAGCGGACCGGGATCCCAACGTTCATTGGCTTTCAACAGAGCTCTTGGGCCAGGCGATCGGCCTTATTGTGGGCAACATCGCGCAGGCATCCGGCGGCGCGGTCTCGGAACTCGACGTGTGGCGAGACGTCGCGTCGACGCTCCTACGCGACGGGACCGGGCCGGCGGGCGGCCTCGTCGCTTGAGTTCGGTTCGGCGGGCTCGGTCAGTCGGTCGTGCCGCCCTCCGTCATCGCCTTCACGCGGGCCCGCGTCCCGCACTTGCTCGGTGAGATCGGCGAGCGTGGCCTCCAACGCCGCCACGCGCTCCTCAAGGGTCGGACTCACGACGCCACCTGGGGCTCGCTGAGCGCCTCCATCCACCAGCACGCGGCCCGCTCGAGGTGAGACGCCCGGACCCGGATTCGGCGGGCTCGCGCCTTGTCACCATCTCCCGCGGCGACGTCGGCACGCTGGCGCATCTCGTGGACCCGGTCGAAGACCCGGTCCCAGCAGGCCTCGGTGCCGGGTCGCGAGGGAGGCTGCGCCTGGGCGACGAGTGCGGCCCAGGCACGCCTAGCCGCCTCGACGCGCGGCGCCATCCGCTGAGCTTGTTGTCGGCGGTCAAGCCCATGTGTCGTTCGGCGTACACCCTGATGTGTCGGTCACGGCGGTGTGATCAGTCCTTGGCCCCACCCCCCTCTCGGATCGACGTGGTCTTTCAGCCGGTAACTGGGACCGTTCTTCGAGATGACGTCGCAGTGGTGCAAGAGCCGGTCGAGGATGGCCGAGGCGAGGACGTCGTCCCCGAACACTTGTGCGCTTTCCTGAAGGACTTGTTCGACGTGACGATGATCGAGCCCCGCTCGTAACGGCGGGAGACGAGCTGGAAGACCATGTTGGCCTCGGCCCGCGACTGCGGCAGGTAGCCCACCTCGTCGACCTCGAGCACGGAGGGCTTCAGGTAGGTCTGAAACTTCTTCGCGAACCGTCCCGTGGACTCGCCTCCCGCAGGTTGCGGACCATGTCGTCGAGGGTGGTGAAGTAGATCGAGAACCCGGCCTGGCAGGCGGCGACGGCGAGGCCCACGGCCAACATCGTCTTGCCCACGCCCGGCGGCCCGATCAGGGCCACGTTCGAGTGGGTTTGGACGAAGGACACGGTGGCCAGGTCCTTCACCTTGCGCTTGTCGAGGTCGGGCTGGAAGGCGAACTCGAAGTCGTCGATGGTCTTGTGGTGCGGGAGCCCCGAGAGCTTGAGCGCGTTGGTGAACCGGAGGCCCTCGCGCACCCCGGTCTCCTCCTCCAAGACGAGGTGGGCGCGGGCATCTGCCCGCATGCGCCATCCGGCCACGAGGTGCGCAGGGCGCCCCTCGTCGATCGCGAAGGCCACGGCCAAGTAGGGCGGTCGCCGGTGTGGGCTGACGTCGCTTATCGCGTGGGCGGCGATTCGATCAGGGCATGTCCGGCCAGCTCAGAACCTTCTGTGAAGACCTCACCAACCGACTGCGTCACTCAGTGAGCACGAGGTGGAGCTTCCCGTCGATGAGCTCCCGGGCAGCGTCGAGGTGGCCGGCGTGCGTGGCGGTCTCCACGATCACGTGGAGGACGATCTCCCGAACTGCGTCCAGACGCCAGGAGCTGAACAGGTTCTCTGGCCACCAACCTGGGGCGGCATCGAGATCGTGGGTGGAGACGATGGCTTCTGCGCACTCGATATTCTGCCGGTACCGCGCAACCACTTCCTCGGCCGGTTCGCTGGCGTCTACGTCCCAGGCGTTACGAGTAGAGCCGAGAACGTCGGCAATGGCCGCTTGCTCACCGGCGATGACGGCTTGAAACCAGAAGTGCTCCACGTCTACCGAGAGGTGGTTCACGAGGCCCAGACAGGTCCAGCCCGACGGCAGGACCGGGCGGCGAAGACCGGCGTCGTCTACGCCGTCGAGGGCGTTCAGAATGTGTTGGCGGACGTTCTCCAACTCGTGCATGAGTGCTCGGAGCTCGTTTGCTGGGCTCGACGGCATGTCTTCCTTTCAATTTCGGACAATGGCGACGCGTCGCTCGTCACGACCACGACCACGACCAACGAGCATCAAACGAAGAGACGGCGTGCACCGATGAAATCCATCGGCTGAACGCTGAATCTTTTGGCGTGATGACGCGCGGCGGCCTCACACTGCGAGGAGCCCGTGGCGGACGAGACGGAGGCGCACCACCTTCGGTCGCTCGTCCTCGTCGATCTCGCACCCTGCCATGGGCCTACGGTACCGTCGCGCCGCGCCAACCAGCAGCCGGCCGCGTCGTCCCTCTTGTAGGCGGAGGCGCCGATCCACCTGGCGGCTCGCGGACATCGGCACCCATCGGCCGACGACGTTCGTGAGGGTGGGGATAGCCCCACCTCGAAGACACCCCCCAGCGCCATTCCGCTCCAACGGGCGCTTCCGTAACCTCGTGGTCGATGATCACCGCGCACGCCCTGACGAAACGGTACGGCACGACCACCGCCGTCGACGGCCTGACCTTCGAAGTGCCGCCGGGGTCGGTCACGGGGTTCCTCGGCCCCAATGGCTCGGGGAAGTCGACCACGATGCGCATGATCATGGGCCTCGACGTCCCCGACTCGGGGTCGGCCCTGATCGATGGCAAGCCCTACACGCACTTGGGATGGCCGCTGCGCGAGGTCGGCGCCCTGCTCGACGCGAAAGCCTTCCACCCGGGGCGCACCGCCCGAGGGCATCTTCGCTGGCTGGCGCTCACCAACGACATCCCCCTCGGTCGTGTGGACGACGTCTTGGACCAGGTGGGGCTCACCTCCGTCGCGAACCGGCGAGCCGGGAAGTTCTCGCTCGGCATGAGCCAGCGTCTCGGCATCGCCGCCGCGCTCCTCGGGGACCCGGCGGTGCTCATGTTCGACGAGCCGGTCAACGGCCTGGACCCCGAAGGCATCCGGTGGGTCCGCCACTTCCTGCGGGCCCTGGCCGCGGAGGGCCGTACGGTGCTCGTGTCGAGCCACCTGATCGCTGAGATGGCCCTGACGGCCGACCGGCTGGTGGTGATCGGCCGCGGCCGCCTGATGGCCGAGACGTCCATGGCCGACTTCGTCGCCAGGAGCGGCGGCGCCGTCCGTCTCGTCACGCCCGACCTGGCCGAGTTCACGTCCGCGCTCGGCAGCGCCGGGGCAGTCGTGAAGGCAACCGAAGACGGTGCGGTGGTGATCGAGGGGTTGACCGCGCCAGAGATCGGCGACCTCGCCACCCGACACGGGCTGCGGATCCACGAGCTCACGCCGGTCGCCGCGTCGCTCGAGGACGCCTTCATGGAGCTCACCCAAGACGACGTCGTGTACCGCCCCTCGGTGCACGGCGTCGCCGCGATCGGCGAGGAGGCACGATGACGGTCTCGATGCCGGGGGCCGAACCGCGGGGCCACTACCGCGCAGTGCACGTCGCAAGGGCAGAGCTGGCGAAGATCGCGAGCCTGCGCTCGACGGCGATCACTTTGGGCACGACCGTCGTCGCGGCCCTCGTCGTGACGACGCTCGTCGCCCATTCCCAGCTCCACCAGTTCCCGCCCGGCTTCGCCAACGGCTTCGACCCGACCGCGACCGCCCTCAGCGGGATGATCGTCGTCGCGCTCACGAGCGGAGTCTTCGGCGCGCTGCTCATCACCAACGAATACTCGAGCGGCACCATACGCGCCACGCTGGCCGCGACGCCCAAGCGACCGATGGTCTTTGCGACCAAGGCCGTGGTCACCGCCGCGATGATGCTCGCGTTCTGCGAGGCGCTCAGCTTCGCCTGCTTCTTCCTCGGCCAGGCCATCCTGTCGGGCGGCGGCGCGCCCTCTGCCGGCCTCGCCTCGCCCGGCGCCGCGCGCGCGGTGGTGATGACCGGCGCGTTCGTCACCCTCCTCTGCCTCATGTCCCTCGCCTTCGGCTTCGTCTTCCGCAGCACGGCGGCCGCCATCGCCGCCTTCGTCGGGGTCGTTTTCGTCCTTCCGCTCGTGATGCACGGCATCTCCCGGACCGCCGTTCCCTACCTGCCGACCACCATCCTCGCCAACTCGATCATGGTCACCGTCCGCCAAGCGCCGCCGGGTGCGCCCGGCGCCCCGCTCTCGCCCACCGTAGGATTGGTGCTCATGGTGGTGTACGCCGCAGTCGCCCTGCTCGCCGGCGCAGCGGTCTTCTTCAAGCGAGACGCTTGACCCAGGCCGGCCCCGGCGGCGGCTGGAAGTACACCGGGTCCGGCCCGCGTGCGCCCGAGCAGGCGGTGCACACCGCACGGGTGGCGCGCACCGTAAGGGACATCCTGCGAGAGCCGCTTCGCCGGCGAAGCTGGGCGGAGCTGGCCTACTTCCTGGTCAGTTCGGTCCTTGTCTATGCAGGCGGGCTCGTCGTCGGCGCGCTGGGCGCCGCGGGCCTGGTGCTGAGCGTCGCCTTCGTCGGCACGCTGCTGCTCGCCGTCGGGCTGCGCGCCGCCCGCGGTCTCGGCCGCTTGCAGCGGGTGCTCGCCCGCCAGATGCTGGGCGAGGAGATCGACGAGCCCGAGCCCTTCTCCGCCCGTCCGGGGATGATCGGATGGCTTCGCGGCGCGCTCGGCGACCGTGCTGCGTGGCGGTCGGTCGGTTACGTCGTCGCGAAGCTGCCCCTCACCGTCTTCGGCGCGTGGTTTGCCCTCAGCATCTGGCTCGAAGGGCTCTTGGATCTCGCCTCCCCGCTCACCGGCCACGCGGGGCACGTGGGCTTCGGCATCTTGGGCGGCGTAGCCGCGAGCCGCGCCTCGATACCCGGGACGTATCCGCCACCCGGTCTCTCGGCCCATATCGGCGTGTTCCTCGTCGGCGTGTTCTTGTTCGTGCTCGCTCCGTGGCCCATGCGCCTCGTGGTTCAGCTCGATCGGCGCTTGATGCACCTCTTGCTCGGTCCCGACGCCGCGAGCTCTCGCGTCCGTCGCCTCGAGCAGTCACGCTCGCGGACGCTCGACACGGCCACCGAGACCCTCCAGCGCATCGAGCGCAACCTGCACGACGGCACCCAGGCACAGCTGGTCGCCCTGGCGATGCGACTCGGGCAGGCGAAGGAGAAGCTCGAGAGTCTCGGGGGCGCCGGCCTCGGGGAAGGGACCGAGCACGAGGCGACGCTGCACGCCGTCGGGCGGCTCGTCGACGAGGCGCATCGAGACGCGAAGGAGGCCATCGCGGACCTTCGGGACCTCGCCCGGGGGATCCATCCCCCGGCCCTGGACACCGGGCTCGAGAACGCCCTCACGACCCTTGCGGCGCGAAGCTCGGTGCCCACCGAGCTCGCGGTGTCCGTCACGACACGTCCCAGCGCGGCGATCGAGGCGATCTGCTACTTCTGCGCCGCGGAGCTGCTCGCCAACGTCGCCCAGCACGCGCAGGCCGCACGGGCCTCACTGAGCTGCGTCCAGCACGGACCGTGGATCCGCATCGTCGTCCGCGACAACGGACGCGGAGGCGCCGCCGCGAGCAGGGGCGGCTCGTCGTCGAGCGGTCTCGCGGGGCTCGCCGATCGGGTCGGGGCAGTCGACGGGCACCTCAGCATCGCGAGCCCGCCGGGCGGACCGACCACCATCACCGTCGACCTGCCCACGCGCACGTGACCCAGCCGGCCCCGGCCGATGGAGCGGGCGGCGCCGTGCGCGTGGTGATCGCCGAGGATTCCGGGATCCTGCGCGACGGGCTCACTCAACTGCTCACCGACCGGGGCTTCTGCGTGCTCCGCGCGGTCGGCGACGCCGACAGCCTCGTGCATGCGGTCGCCGACGATCCTCCCGATGTCGCAGTCGTCGACATCCGGATGCCGCCGACCTTCACGGACGAGGGGCTGCATGCGGCGATCGACGTCCGGCGCCAGCACCCCGGGGTCGGGATCTTGGTGTTCTCCCAATACGTCGAGACGCGCTACGCCGCCGAGCTCCTGGCCGGCGGTGCTGCCGGGATCGGCTACCTGCTGAAGGACCGCGTGGCCGACGTGGCCGACT
>JAJZMN010000092.1 GCA_021850345.1 Actinomycetes bacterium
CCTGCCTTCTGTCATCGCGGCAGCGATCCTCGGCGGCGTCGGCTCGCCGCGCGGCGCCATCCTGGCCGCTCTCCTGCTCGGCCTCGTGACACAGCTCGTGGCAGCGGCCGGCCTCTCCGCGTACAGCTCGATGGCGGCCTTCGGTGTGCTCGTCATCGTCCTGCTCGCGAGGCCCTCGGGCGTGCTCTCCGCTGCCGCCCGCAAAGTCGAGCTCACGCTGTAGCCCGGAGGCGACGTGGGGCACTACTCCTTCTACATATCCACGCTGGTCGTGTACTTCGGCATCGACTTGCTGTCCGCGTGGTCGCTGAACCTGCAGTACGGCTACACCGGCGTGATCAACTTCGCCTACGTCGTGTTCCAGGCGACCGGCGCCTACGTGGCAGGCGTGGTGGTCCTGGGCTCGGACACCGGGGCTGGCTCGTACCAGCACTACATCCTCGGCGCGCACCTGCCATTTCCCGTCCCGCTCCTGGCTGCGACGTTCGCGGGCGCGCTGCTCTCCGGGGTGATCGGCCTGTTCGCCGTCCGAAGGATCCGGCGCGACTACCAGGCAGCCGTCATGCTCATCTTGTCGCTGATCCTGTTGCAGCTGGTCCAGAGCGACACGGCCATCTTCAACGGCCAGGACGGGATCACCGCCATCCCGCATCCGCTGCAGTCCGCGCTCGGGTTGTCGCTCTCCACGTATCAGTGGGTCTACGCGCTGTGGGTCCTCGCCATCTGCGCCGTCGTCTATGTCGTGGTCCAGAAGCTCTGCCGCTCCTCGTGGGGACGCTCGCTGCGCGCGATCCGCGACCAAGAGGACGCGGCGGCGTCGCTGGGGCTGAACGGGACCAAGCTCCGGCTCGAGGTGCTCATCATCGGCGGGGCGATCGCCGGGCTCTCCGGCGGCCTTCTCGTCGAGTACATCGGGGCATGGTCACCTGGGGCCTGGGGCTATGCCGAGACGTTCGTCATCTTCACGGCGGTCCTCGTGGGGGGCGTCGGCAACAACCGCGCCATGCTGCTCGGCACCCTCATCGTGCCGATCATCGTCCTCGAGGTGCCGTCGTTCCTGCCGACAATTGTCTACCCTGGCCTCATCGACGCCATCGAGTGGATCATCGTCGGCCTTGGCTGGATGGGCTTTCTACTGGTTCGACCCAGGGGTCTCATCCCCGAGCGCCGGTTCCATGCCCCTCGCCGCCTCTCGAGCGCAGTGGACCGCGTCGGGCTGCTCGGGGTCATCGCGCCCGTGACGGCCAACGTGGGAGCCCCCGTGGACGCCACCGCCCCGGCGGCGGGCGCGCGGGCAGAGCGCGGCAGGGAGGAGGAATGACCATTTCTCCTGCGGGCTTTCCTGCGGACGGCACGGCCCCTTCTCCTGCGGGCTTTCCTGCGGACGGCACGGCCCGGGCATCCGCAGCCCACGCCGCCCCGGCGGGGGCGGCGAGCGACAGGGGACCGGTGCTCCAAGTCCGCGATGTCGTCGTCCGCTACGGCGGCGTCGCCGCGGTGAACGGCGTGTCGTTCGACCTGTACGCGGGCCAGATCGTCGGGTTGATCGGGCCCAACGGCGCCGGGAAGTCCTCCCTCTTGGCCTCGATCGGTGGCCAGCAGCGCGCCCAGAGCGGGTCCATCGTGTTGCAGGGCCGCAACGTGACGAGAGCTGCGCCGTACACCAGGGCGCGGCACGGGATCGCGAGGACCTTCCAGACCACGAGCGAGTTCGAGAACATGACCGTGTTCGAGAACCTTCTGGTGGCCGGCCGTGGCGCCTCGGGCGCGTCGCTGTGGCGGGTCACGGTGGGTTGGCGGTCGCACCGAGCGGAAGAGCGGCAGGTGGAAGCCAAGGCGTGGGGGATCCTCGAGCGCTTCGAGATGGTCGACCTCGCGGATGCCTACGGACGTGAGCTGAGCGGCGGCCAGCGTCGGCTCGTCGAGATCATGCGGTGCCTCATGCGGGACCCGGTGGTTCTCTTGCTGGACGAGCCGATGGTCGGCGTGGCTCCTCACTTGGTGGAGAGGTTCGTCCGTGACCTGCGCACGGTCGCCGCCGAAGGTATCGGGCTCGTGATCGTCGAGCACGCGCTGGAAGTGATCGAGCAGCTGTGCGACGTGGTGGTGGTGATGGCCCTGGGAGAGGTCATCGCTGAGGGGACCTACGAGGAAGTGGTTGCGAACGAGGAGGTGCGTCGTGCCTACCTCGCCTGACCAGACGTCGACACAGCGGACGTCGCCTGCGCAGGCGCCGGCGGGCGTGACGGCGGCCGGTGGCCCCGACGGCTCGCGTCGGCCGCCCTACCTCTCTGCCACAGCGATCACCAGCGGGTACAACAAGGTGCCGATCGTGCGCGACGTGACGGTGACGGTGGGACTGGGTGAGATCGTCCTCATCATGGGACCCAACGGTGCCGGTAAGAGCACCCTGGTGAAGGCGCTGACCGGAAAGGTCCCGCTGATGGGTGGACGAGTCGTGCTCGACGGGGAGGACATCTCTCACGCCAAGGAGGACGAGCGCGCCAAGAAGGGCATCGGGTACGTCCCGCAGCTGGGTGACGTCTTTGCGACCTTGACCGTCCAGGAGAACTTGGAGATGGGCGGCTACTGCTGGCCTCGCCGGGAGGTGCGACGCCACGTCGATGAGGTGCTCGAGCAGTTCCCGACCCTCCAGCCGCTGCGACGCCGTCACGCTCGTTCGCTCAGCGGGGGGGAGCGCAAGACCCTTGCCATTGCCAGGTCGCTGGTCGCCGATCCGCGATTGCTGATCCTCGACGAGCCGACCTCCAACCTCTCCCCGTTGATCGCGGCGACGGTGCTCCACGACGTGGTGGACCGCCTGGCGGCCGCCGGCCGCGGGATCCTGCTCATCGAGCAACGCGTCGCGCTCGGCCTCGGTGTCGCGACGTGGGGCTATGTGCTCGTCGCGGGGTCGACGCGCTTGGAGGCAAGTGGGGCAGAGCTGCGCGAGCGCGACGACCTCGGGAGCTTCTTCTTGGAGCAGGGAAGGGCAGCGGTGGCGGACACGGCTCCAAGCTCTGGCCCTCGAACCCACTCGCGCGGTGCATGAGAACGGCGTCAGCATGCTGAGGCGCTGCGCGAGATGCGCGAGATGCGCGACGCGCGCGAGATACGCCAGACGCGCGCCGACGGCGTCGATGGGACGATGAGGTGATGCAGGTCGTCGATTTCCACATCCACTACGCGCCCGAGGACATGGTTCGACCCAACCTCGGCGAAGACGCCCGCCCGGTGCTCGCCATGCGTCACGGCATACCGAGCCACACCCAGCACGAGGGCCTGTTCCGGATCGACCGGCATCTCGAGTGCATGGACGCGGCGGGGATCGACGTCGGCGTGCTCTCGAGCGGCGCCGGGATGGGGGCGGACCACGAGACCTGCGCGCACATCAACGCGGACCTCGCGCATGTGGCAGCTTCCCATCCAGGGCGGTTTCGTCCCCTTGCCCACGTCGACCCGCGCGACGATCGTTGGAAGCGCGAAATGGCCATGTGCGCCGACGAGCACGGCTTCCCCGGGTTGGCGTTCCCCTCCAGTTTCGAATCGCTGACGCTGGACGATCCCCTTCTTCTGCCCGTCTACGAAGAAGCGGTGCGGCGCGAGATGTTCGTGTTCGTCCATCCTGCGATCCGGATGCCCGAAGGACTGGCGCACTACTACGACCGTTACGACCTCTACCGCTGCGTCGGCCGTGAGCACGAGCTCGTCGTGGCGACCGTCCGCCTTGTCGCAGGCGGGGTCTTCGACCGCGTACCGGGGCTGCAGGTGGTCATGTCGCATCTCGGCGGGGGAATCGGGGCAATCATCGAGCGCATTCGCGGCTACCAGGACAAGGCGCATCTCGGTCTTGCTCCTGGCTCGCCGCACGCAACGGTTGCAGCCCACCCGTTCGACTACTACTTCGACCGCAACATGTTCTTCGACACCGGGGGCGTCTACGGAAGCGTGAAGGCCATTCGGGCGGCGCTCACCGAGATCCGGGCCGAGCGCATCGTCTTCGGCACGGACTATCCCCAAGAGATCCGCGACGCCGAGACGATGGCCAGGTTCACGCAGCACCTGCGCGCATCGGGTCTGCCCGGCGCGGTGGTAGAGGGCATCCTTGGAGGCAACGGGGCGCACCTGATCGCCCGGGGCTGATCAGCGGGGGCGGACCCGGGCTGATCCACCCAGGGCGGACCCCGGGGGCTGGCCTCGGATCCATGCCGGCTGCCGTTGCCCGAACCGCGCGCAACTCCGGATTTCTCCTTGTCGCGACGCCAATTCGCCCCGACGGGGTAAGGAGGCGCGGCACTGTCCGTTTCACTTTGGAGCGGCCCACGCGCAGCAGCACGGCGCGTGGGTCGGGCCGATGGCAGTATCGGCGTCGCGATGCCCGGCGTGCAGCCATCGCGTCGGACGGCCGTGACATGACACGAGAGCCTCGAGCGTGTGAAGGAGCAGACCACGTGACAGCCAGAGACATCCGGCGCTGGGGAGCCGGCCTTCTCGCCGGGGCGACCGCCCTTGGCGCGGGCATGGCTCTGTGGGTCGGCACTGCCGGTACCGCCGGAGCCACGACGACACCCACGATCGGGTTCTCCCCGGTCGCCAAGACCACGCTGATCCTGCCCGAGACGGCGGACCAGGCCGCAGCGAACGAGGTGTTCAGCCTACCGAACAGCTTCAAGGTCGGTGAGAAGATCACGGTCGACCTCGCGCCGGCGACATCGGCCGCGATCACGGCCACATGCGCCCCGACCACGGGGAACTGGGTCACCTTCACGGGAACGCCGACGATCACCGTGACCGGCGGTGCGACGAGTGAGACCAAGCCGGCGATCAGCGCGACGACGGGAACCAACCTGAGCGCCATCAGCTCGTGCACGGGCTCGCAGGACCAGCTGACACTCGTCGTCACCAACACAAGCGCCGCCGGCGCGACACCTTGGACGGTGACGGTGTCGGCGATCGCGTACTCCACGATGGCCAAGACCCCCGCCGGCCAGGTGGCGTTGCACGCCACGGCGGCGAGCGGCACCGCCACAGGGGCCACGGCGCTCACGGTCACACCGCAGCCCTCCTCCAACGCCGACGTCGTCTACCCGACCGCCTCGCGCGCGACGGCGCCGGTCACGCTCCAGCACTCCGACACCTCCGGCCAGGCCGTGAGCGACCTGTCCGTCGCAGAGCCGATCCCGGGCACCTTCAAGGCGGGCGCCACCGTGACGGTGACCCTCGCGGGGGCCACGTTCGACACCTCGGCGCCGGCGAAGGCCACCGCCGCCGGCGGCTCGGCTGCGGTCACAGGCACAAAGGTCACCTACAGCTCAGGCGCGGCATCGCTCAGCTTCAAGGTGAAGACCGCCTCGACCACGACCCCGGCGACCTACAGCGTCTCGGGGCTCGAGGTCGACACGTCGGCAGTGGGCAAGGTGGTCGCCACGATCACGGCGACAAACGGCACGACGGCCACGCCCGCACCGATGCCCGTCGCCGCGAGCGTCCTGCCCCTCGGCGCGGTCGTCCAGACAACGCGCGTGGAGGGGGCGACCGCGGACGACACCGCCCGGGCCGAGTACCTCGCCGCCTTCCCGGTGACCGCCACAACAACAGGCACCGGCACCCGCAACGCGGTCCTCGCGACCGACGCGGACTACCAGGACGCGCTCTCCGCGGCCTACCTGGCCAAGCAGCTCGGCACCGGGGTCCTCTTGACGCCGACGTCCTCGCTCTCCCAGGCGGCGCTCACAACCCTCGCCTACGAGGGCGTCCAGCACGTCTACGTGGTCGGCGGCCCGCTGGCGGTCACCAACACAGTCACGGCCGCGCTCGCCAAGACCCCGAGCTACAAGCCGGGAGGGACGACCACGCGCGGGGCCACGCTCTCCGTGACACGCATCTACGGCACAACGGCCGACCAGACGGCCCAGAAGGTGGCCCAGAGATTCCGCGCGACATTGATCGGGTCGTTCTCGGCTC
>JAJZMN010000043.1 GCA_021850345.1 Actinomycetes bacterium
TGCATCGCCGGTAGCACACCCGCTGCCCGGCACGCCAGTAGCGGGTCGGCGGCAGAATGGCCCCATGGCACACCCCGATAGCTTTCGCGCCCGGTCCTCGCTTCAGGTCGGCGACCGGCGGTTCGAGATCTTCCGCCTCTCTGCCGTGAAAGGATCTGACCGGCTGCCGTACACCGTGCAGATCCTCTTGGAGAACCTCCTGCGCCACGAGGACGGGAGCAAGGTGACCGCCGCAGACGTCGAGGCGGTGGCGGGCTGGGGCGGCGCCGGCGGGGTGACGGAGCCCAAGGAGATCGCGTTCAGCCCCGAGCGGGTGCTGATGCAGGACTTCACCGGCGTCCCGGGCGTCGTCGACCTGGCCGCGATGCGCGATGCGCTGCGCGCGCTCAATGGAGACCCGTCGCGCGTCGACCCGCTCGTACCCTGCGAGCTGGTCATCGACCACTCCGTCATCGCGGAGCGCTCGGGTGGGCCGCGTGCATTCGACGAGAACGTCGAGATCGAGTACGAGCGCAACCTCGAGCGCTACCAGCTCCTGCGATGGGCGCAGCAGTCCTTCAACCGGTTTGAGGTCGTGCCGCCCGGTACCGGTATCTGCCACCAGGTCAATCTCGAGTACCTCGCGCGCGTGGTGTTCGAGACCGACGACGGCGCGGCGTTCCCCGACACGATCGTCGGGACGGACTCCCACACCACCATGGTCAACGGCCTGGGAGTGCTCGGCTGGGGGGTCGGAGGGATCGAGGCAGAGGCCGCGATGCTCGGGCAGCCGCTGTCGATGTTGCTGCCGCCGGTGGTGGGGCTCCACCTGCACGGCGAGATGCCCGAGGGGACCACCGCGACCGATCTGGTGCTCACCATCACCGAGCTGCTGCGTCGCCACGGCGTCGTCGGCAAATTTGTCGAGGCGTACGGGTCCGGCGTGGCCGCGGTGCCGGTCGAGACCCGCGCCACGATCGGCAACATGTCGCCGGAGTACGGTGCGACCTGCACCGTCTTCCCGATCGACCAGGCGACCGTTGACTACCTGCGGTTCACGGGCCGGAGCGAGGACCACCTCGCGGTCGTCGAAGCCTACGCGAAGGAGCAGGGCCTCTGGCACGACCCGTCCGCCCCGCACCCCGCCTACAGCGAGAAGGTCGACCTCGACCTCTCGACGGTCGTGCCGAGCCTCGCCGGACCTGCCCGCCCCCAGGACCGGGTTGCCCTTGCAGGGGCGGGGAAGGCGTTCCGCAGCGCGCTCGGCAGAAAGCCGCGCAGCGCTCCCGTGCCCGAGGCTGCGGGGGCCGAGTCTGCGGGGGCGGGGCCCGAGGCTGCGGGACCCGGACCCGAGGCTGCGGGGCCCGCCCCGGTCCCAGGGAGCCTCACCGACGGCGACGTCGTCATCGCGGCGATCACCAGCTGCACCAACACGTCGAATCCCCAGGTGCTCGTCGCCGCCGGGCTCGTGGCGAAGAAGGCCGTCGAGCGGGGACTCGCCGCCAAGCCATGGGTGAAGACGTCGCTCGCGCCGGGGTCGCGCGTCGTGATGGACTACCTCGAGAAGGCTGGGCTCCTCGAGCCGCTGGAGAAGCTCGGCTTCTGGCTCGTCGGCTACGGCTGCACGACCTGCATCGGCAACTCCGGGCCGCTCCTCCCGGGTGTGTCCGAGGCGGTCCAGGCGAACGACCTCTCCGTCGTCTCGGTGCTGTCGGGAAACCGGAACTTCGAGGGCCGGATCCATCCCGACGTCCGTATGAACTACCTCGCCTCCCCGCCGCTCGTCGTCGCCTACGCGATCGCCGGGACGATGGACATCGACCTCACCGTCGATCCCCTCGGTACCGATCAGGAGGGCGAGCCGGTGATGCTCTCCGACGTGTGGCCGACCAGCAACGAGGTCGCCGAAGTCATCCGCGCGTCGCTCACGTCCGAGGAGTTCCGCCGGCGCTACGCGTCGGTCTTCGAAGGCGACGCGCGCTGGCAGTCGATGGGGGCCGGCGGCGGCGAGACGTTCTCGTGGAATCCGGACTCGACCTACGTGCTCCACCCGCCGTACTTCGAGGGGATGGGAATGGAACCCGAGCCCCTCTCGGACATCGACGGCGCCCGGGTGCTGGTCCTGCTCGGCGACAGCGTGACGACGGACCACATCTCGCCTGCAGGGTCGATCCGCGCCACATCCCCGGCGGGCCTCTACCTCAGCGCGCGCGGTGTGGAACGCAAGGATTTCAACTCGTACGGCGCGCGCCGGGGGAACCACGAGGTGATGATGCGCGGCACCTTCGCGAACGTCCGGTTGCGCAACCAGCTGGTGCCGGGCGTCGAGGGCGGGGTCACCCTCCACCTCCCCGACGGGGAGCAGACGACGATCTTCGAGGCGTCCGAGCGCTACCGCGCCGAGGGAGTGCCCCTCGTGGTGCTCGCCGGAAAGGAGTACGGCTCGGGGTCGAGCCGCGACTGGGCGGCAAAGGGGCCGATGCTCCTCGGCGTGCGGGCGGTGATCGCACAGAGCTACGAGCGCATCCACCGGTCCAACCTGATCGGCATGGGAATTCTCCCGCTGCAGTTCCGTGAGGGCGACTCGGTCTCCTCGCTGGGGCTGACCGGGCGGGAGCGGCTCTCGATCCACGGCGTCCGGGAGATCGGCGAGGGTGCGGTCCCCGAGGAGCTCGTGGTGCGCGCGAGCGACGACGAGGGTGCGGACACCACGTTCACGGCCCGGGTGCGGATCGACACCCCCATGGAGGCGGAGTACCTGCGCAACGGCGGGATCCTCCAGTACGTGCTCAGACAGCTCGCCGGCTGACTCGGCGACTGACTCGCCGGCTGAGGAGGTTCGCTCGCAGGTTCTGCGGGTAGTCGATCAGGTGAACCGTGTCAAGGGGTTCGCCGACGACTTTCCCGAGGTACTCCGATGTTCGAACGTATTCTCCTCGCACTCGACGCCGGAGACGCAGGCTCCGTCGCCACCAGCTTCACCGTCGCCCTGGCCAAGAAGTGCGGGGCGTCGGTGCACGTGGTCCATGTGAACGAGTACCTCTTCGGGGGCCGCGGCATCACGTCGGAATCTCCTGCACAGGCCGCGGACCTCGTGGCGGACGCCTTGAGAGACATGCACGCCGCGGGCGTGCACTCGACCGGCGTGACGTACCGCACGACGGTCTTCGACGTCCCGGGCGCGATCTGCGATCTCGCGGATCAGGTGCGGGCGGACGTCATCGTGGTCGGCTCGCGTCGGCGCCGGCTCCCGGCCGTCTTCCGGCGCAGCACCCGCAGCCGCATCGCGCGAAAGACGTCCCTCCCGGTCATCACCGCGCCCGCTCCCCTCCGGGTGACCGAGCACGAGAGGACACTCGAGGACGTCCCGTCCCTCCACATCTCGGTGCGCTCGTAGCGGCCGCTCAGCGCGTCGACACCCGCCGGAACGCCTCCGCCAGCGCGCCATCGGGCATGCCGGCGGCGAGCGCCGTCGCAGCGGCGGACGCACGGATCCGCTCGACGGTGGCGGCCGCGTCGGGCAGCTGGCTTCGGTGACGCAGCAGTGCTGCGACCTTCCGCTCGAAGGTCGCCGTGATGTCGACCGCGGCGTTGGCCGCGGGGGACGCCATGAGCCAGAGCTCGTCGACGACGTGCGGCTCGAGCCCCTCTTCGAGCAGCTCGGGGTGGGCGAACGGATTGCGCGCGTCGGGGTACACCGCACACGTCGCCGCCTCCCCCGCCGCCAGATGGTCGGGGTGGCTCGTGTAGATGCGGTCCCACCAACGTTCGGGCGAGGGGGCGAGCACGTGCTGGGGCCGGAAGGTCCGGATCACCCGGGTGAGCTCGCGGCGCAATGGCTGCCCCGCTTCGACGCACCCGTCGGGGTAGCCGAGGAAGACCACCTGACCGACCCCCACCTCGGCGGCGGCCGCCCGCTGCTCGTCGCGCCGCAGGCGCGCCATCTCCGAGCGCGGCAACGAGCGGTCGTTCCCACCCGCCTCACCGTCGGTGACGACGCAGTACGCGACCTCCACGCCGGCGTCCGTCCACGACGCCACGGTGCCGGCGGCGCCGAAGTCGACGTCGTCTGGGTGGGCGGTGACGACGAGGACACGCTGCAGGTCCTCGCGTCCGGGCCACCGTTCGATCAGACGACGGCCTCCTCGTCGCTGGGCTCCCAGCCGGCCAGGTCCCGGAGACGGGGGTCGTTCGAGAAGATCTCGACGATCGGCACCCGCAGCCCCAGCCTGCGCTGGATCACCTCGGCCTCGAGGACCTGGTTCCACAGCACGAGCGTCACGACGACACCAGCGGAGCCGGCACGGGCGGTCCTCCCCGATCGGTGCAGGTACGCCTTGTGGTCCTCGGGCGGGTCGTAGTGGACGACGACGTCGACGCCCTCGATGTGGAGCCCGCGGGCCGCGACGTCGGTGGCCACGAGGACGGGCAGCTTCCCCGAGGTGAAGTCCGCGAGCGCCCGCTCGCGGTTCGCCTGGCGAAGGTCGCCGTGGATCGCCGCCGCGCGCACCTTTTCTCCAACGAGGTGCTCGACCAGCCGGTCGGCGCCCCGCTTGGTCCGGACGAAGATCAGCGTCTTTTCGTGCGCGCGGGCGATCGCCGCTGCCACGCGCACCTTGTCCATCTGATGGACCTGCAAGAAGCGGTGGACCATCGCGGACACCGTCTGGGTCTCGGAGACCACCTCGTGGAACACCGGATCCTTCAGGTAGCGCCGGACGAGGCGGTCGACGGCACCGTCGAGCGTCGCCGAGAAGAGCAGCGTCTGGTGCGGCCGCTGCAGCCGACGCAGCACCCACTCGACCTGCGGCATGAAGCCCATGTCGGCCATGCGGTCGGCCTCGTCGAGGACGAGGACCTCGACGTCGGCGACCGACAGCTCGCCGCGGTCGCCCATGTCGATCAGCCGGCCGGGCGTGGCGATGACGACGTCGACGCCCTTGCGCAGCCGTGCCACCTGGTGGTCGACGTCCGCGCCGCCGTAGATCGCGGCGACCCGGAGGTGGACCGCCTTTGCGAGCGGTGCCAGGACGTCGTGCACCTGCACGGCGAGCTCACGGGTCGGCAGGAGGACGAGCGCGCGGGGACGTGCGGGGTGTCCGGGCGACCGCGGGCGCCCCTCTGCGTCGAGGGTCCCGGCGGTGCGCTGCAGCAGCGGAAGACCGAAGGCAAGGGTCTTGCCCGAACCGGTCTTCGCCTTGCCGCAGACGTCCCGGCCCGCCAGCCCGTCTGCGGTGGTCAACGCCTGAATGGGGAAGGGGGTGGTGATCCCCTGGTCGGCCAGCTCTTTGACCAAGGGGTTGGCGACACCGAGGGACTCGAACGTCCCCACGGTCTCGTACGTGTCGATCGTCATTCCTGCTCTCTCACCTTTGGCGGGGCCCGCGCCATCCAACGTCAAGGGAGAAGGGCCCGGACGACCGGATCACGTCACCGCCATCCGCTGCCGTCCCATGCAATTTACCAGCAATACGTCGAGGATCAGCACATTCGGCGCGATTCGGGGGACCTGTGCCATGCTGCCGGGCATGTCGCGTCTCGCTGCAGGTGACCCCGCACCGGAATTCACCCTTCCTGACCAGGACGGCAACCCCGTCTCACTTCGGGACTTCGCGGGCTCCACGGTGATCGTCTACTTCTATCCGGCCGACGACACGCCGGGCTGCACGAAGGAGGCCTGCCAGTTCAACGAGAACCTCCAGGGCTTCCAACGCTCCGGCGCGAAGGTCGTGGGCATCTCCCCCGACCCCGCGGCGAAGCACGTGCGGTTCAAGGAGAAGTACGGCCTCGCCTTCCCGCTCCTCTCGGACCCCGGCCATCAGGTGATGGAGGCGTACGGCGCGTGGGGCGAGAAGACCATGTACGGCAAGAAGACGGTCGGCACGATCCGC
>JAJZMN010000251.1 GCA_021850345.1 Actinomycetes bacterium
ACGCCAGGTCGCGACGCACGCTCGGCGCGTCGCTCGCGACGAGGATCCGGGCCACGACCGGAGACTACCCGACAGCTGCGGCGCCCCCCGCCGGCGGCGCGGTGGCGCGCGGGTCTTCTCTACTGCGGAACAGCGCGTCGGCGACGGCGGCGAGCCCTTCCACGTCGTGGACGTCCGTTCCGAGAAGCGGGACGCAGCCCACGGGCGCGGGATCCGTGGCCGCAGCCAGCCCGGCGAACGACCGCTCCTCCTCGTCGGCGGTCTCGTCCAGCTGTCGGGCGTTGCGTACGAGCGCACCAAGTGCGGTCCCCGCGGGCGCGTCGGGAAGGACCAACCCGACCGGGACGAACCGCGGGTGGATGCGGTTGACCACGAGCGCCGCCGTGTGTGCGCCGCGCTCTTCGAGGCGTGACGTGAAGTACCTCGCCTCCTCTACGGCGTCGGCCCGCGGTGAGGTCACCACCACGTAGGCGGTCGCTGGGTCGGCGAGCAGCTCTCGCACCGCGCGCGCCCGCTCGTCGAAGCCGACCTCCATGCCCTGGAACGCCTGGAAGAAGGTGACGGCGTCCTGCACGATCTCCGCGCCGGCGACCCGTGAGATGGTCTTCAACAGGGCCTGCGTCGCCACGTTGAGCGCCTTGAGCGACAGGCGCGTGGGCGCCATGAGGGCGCGGAACAGCCGGTTCTCGAGGAACTGCGTGAGGCGCCTCGGCGCGTCGAGGAGGTCGAGCGCGTTGCGCGTCGGGGGCGTGTCGACGACCACGACGTCGTACTCGTCCGAGCTCGCCAGCTCGTAGAGCTTCTCCATGGCCATGTACTCCTGGGTGCCCGACAACGCTCCCGTGAGGTTCTGGTAGAGCCGGTTCGCCTTGATGGCCGCAGCCTGATCGGCTGTGCGGGAGTAGCGCTCCACGAGCTCGTCGAAGGTGGTCTTCGAGTCGAGCATCACCGCGTGGAGCGTGCCCGGCCAGTCACCTTCCACCCTGACGGGCTCGTTGTGCAGGGACTCGACACCCATGGCGTCGGCCAGCCGTCGCGCCGGGTCGACGGTCACGACGCACGCCCGCCTTCCGCTCCGCTGCCGTCCGCGCCGGGCCGCTTCGAGGGCGAAGCTTGCCGAGACGGTCGTCTTCCCGACGCCCCCCGGGCCGCAGCAGACGACGACGGATCCTTGTTCGGCGAGGTCCCCGAGCGAGGCAGGTGCCGCAGGCGCCGCAGGTGTCGCAGGTGTCGCAGGCGCCGCAGGCGCCGCAGGCGCGGCAGGCGCCGCAGGTGTTGCGGAGGTATCGGGCTTCTTCCCGGGGGTGGAGGCGCCGACTGCCCTCGGACCCCGATCGGAGGGGGGCGTGTCGCTCATGTTCCGCCGTCGGGTGCGGGGAGCGCATCGATCGCCTCCGCCATCGCGGTGGCGAGATGGTCGAGCTCGGCGGGCCCGATCGCCGGGACCAAGAGGCGTGGCACTCGCAGCTGCGGGAGCGGCAGCTCTGCTGCGAGGCGGTCGACCTGCTCTTCGACGAGGTGGAGCCGCCTGAGCCGGAAGGTGCGTGCCGCCTCGAGCGCATCGAGCGTGTCCGTGTCGAGCGCCAGTTCCGCGTCGCTCGCCGCGTCGGCTGCGGAGATCTCGAGGTCGGCGGACCCCTCCTCGAAGCAGTTCACCACCACGGGACCGAGATGGATGCCCACCCGGTCTCGGAGCACCTGCGCAGATTCCACGGTCTCGCTCACCGGCATCTCCTCGGGCAGGGTGACCGGGAGGACCCGGCAGCGCGCGGGGTCGCGCAGCAGGTCGACGACGTCGGCCGCCTGCTGGCGGACCGGACCGCCGCGTGCGGCGTCGAGAAGGCCGCTCGCCGAGGTGAGGAAGGTCACCGCATGGCCGGTGGCGGGCGCGTCGAGGATCACCATGTCGGCGGCGCCGGCCCGCTCGAGCTGCTTCACCTTGCCGAGGACCAGGACGTCCCGGATGCCGGGAATGGCGGTGGCGACCACGTCGAGGACACCCGTCGACACCAACCGCCGGGACACCCGTTGGAGACCGTGGTCAGCGAGGTACTCGAGGAGGGCGTCGTCGGGGGTGAGGCGCCTGGCCCAGATTGCGCCGGCGGGTGGCGTCTCACGGGTGCCCGGATCGTCTTGGAGATCCGGGCCCCGAAGGGCCACCGCCTTGTAACCGACCGGGCCCTTGCGGCCGAACGTGGCGCCGAGGCCGTGTTTACCCTCGAGCTCGATGACCAGGACCGACAGCCCGGCTGCGGCGGCGGTCGCCGCGAGGACCGCGGTGATGGTGGTCTTGCCGACGCCTCCTTTTCCCGCGACCACCCACACGCGGCTCTGGGTGCACCATGCAGCGACGTCCATCCCGGGCGAGCGTAGCTGCGGGGAGGCGCGCTCGGGGTTGCTCGGGCGAAAACTCCCTGCTCAGCGGCCTTGTTCCAACTTGCAGCCCGACGGTACTCTTGTCAGCGCACGTGAAGGGGGGCGGTGCAGTGGCGATGCGGAGCGCAGGAGAGGCATGGCAGGCCAAGGCGGCGTGCCGGGGTCCTCAGTCGACGGCCTTCTTCCCGCCGGCGTACGCCGAGCGCAAGGAGGAACGCCTCGAGCGCGAAGCCCGGGCGAAGGAGATCTGCGCCGGGTGCATCGTGCGTGAGGAGTGCCTCGACTACGCCATCAGGATCCGCGAGCCCCACGGCATCTGGGGCGGGCTCAACGAGGTGGAGCGAAAGCAGCTCCTCGAGCCCCGCGCCGGGTAGGCCCCACATCGAGCGGCTTTCGACGATCGGTCTGTGGAGCTCGCCCGGAACGAGCGGTCAAGCCTTGTTCATCCCGAGCGCGTCCGCCGCGGCCAACACCCCTGTGCTCGTGCACACGCGCGCCGGTGCCTGCCCGTCGGCCTGGCAGATGACCGCCGAGAGGTAGTTCGCTGCGGCGACGATCGCCTGGGTCGCGGGGTCCTTCGGGTCGCTGAGCCCCGTGGCGATCTGGTTCACGTTCAGCTGTTGGAGAACCGACGGGGAGAACTCCCCTCCCGCGACGACGGCCCTGTTGGCCACGTCGACGAACGGGACGATGCCGCCCGGCGAGCCTGCTGTCTTGCGGTCGTACTTGGCGAGCAAGCCCTTGACCTTCGGGCTCAGGTGCTCGAGGAGCGCATAGGCGGTGCCGGCGCCGTTCTTCTGGTCGCCGTAGTGCTCGACGAGCGTGGCGGCGAGGTACTTCGACCGGTAGCGGGCACCGTCGAAGGTGAAGGTCGGCGTGGAGGGGAAGACCTCGTTGGAGCCGGACTGCGTGGCGTAGAGGGTGTTGCCGAAGCTGCCGAAGCGCGAGAGCGCCGCCACGAGCGCCCAGCGCTCCGCTGCGCAGTAGGGGCAGAACTCGTTGCCGACGAAGACGAGCTCGGGCTTGCCGCCCGAGGTGAGCGCCGGTTGAGCGTGGAGGAGCACAGGCGGTGTGAGCGCCGCCTCGGAGGACTTCACGCCGACCGCGTCGTAGACCGAACGGGGGATCGCGGTGACCGCCTTCACGACGGAAGGGGACGCAGGCGACGGGGTGACGGCGCCCGACGGTGTCGAGGTCGTCGACGTGCCGGTGACCTTGATCACGACGAGCACGATCACGATCACGAGGACGAGCGCGACCGTGCCCCACGTGAGGAGCGACGTCGCGGGGCGCCGCACCGCCGCGCCGGGATCGACGGGGGGGGCGGGCGAGGCGTCGGCAGCGGCTGGGTCGTTGGTCGTCATCGTCCGGCGATGCGGCTCGGGCGCGCGCCGGTCAGCCTGTCCAGTCGTGCGCCGACGCTGTGGAGCCCCAGCCGAGCATCGGGGGCACGGTGGTCACCAGCAGCACGAACAAGAGGAACGTGACGACGTGCACTCCGGTGCACCACAGGCAGATGTTCTTGATGATCAAGAACTCGACCGAGACGAGGTACAGGACGAAGCAGATGCCGACCGCGCCCATTGCGAGCCGCAGCGCGTGCACGCGCCGGTCGGCTGACCGCCAGAGAACCGGGAGGTTCAGCGCCGTCATCGCGACGTAGAAGAGGAGACCCCACAGGGCCACGGGCACGCCGAGGAAGTAGGACTGCGCGCTCGTCGTCACCTTCTCGCAGTTCACGAGCCCGCCGCCCGAGCAGGCGAGCTTCGCGCCTGAAAAGTGCGCGGCCGTGAGGTAGGACGACACGCCGAGGCCGATGAGCGAGAGCACGAGCCCGGCGTACGGGCGCCAGCCGGCGGCCTCGTAAACGGGGTTCGTGTCGGGATCGGGCTTCTTCAAGAAGCGCAGCGCGCGGGCGACGGCGCCCGGCGGCGCGTCCTGGCGCGCCCGAGCCGCCCTGGACTGCATCTCGGCACGCTCGCGCCGGGTGGTGCGGGCAGGCGGTCTCGATCTCGTGCGCGTGGTGCTCACCTCGGGGTCCTCAGAGCTTGAGGGCCTTCGTCGCGGCCTTCACGCCGGGGCTCGAGCACACGGAGCCCGGTTTCCCGCCGTCGATGTTGCAGATGGCCGCGGACATGTAATTGGAGGTGCCGAGGATCAGCTTCGTGATCGGGTCGCCGGGGTTCTTGAGGGATGCGGCGATTGTTGTGCGGGAGAGGCCCTGCAGCGGGTTGGGGTTGTAGCTCGCCCCGGAGAAGAAGACCTTGTTCCCGATGTCGGTGAACGGGATTGTGCCCGAGCGTGTTGTGCCGGACGTGTCGTACTTCCGCATGATCGCGAGCTCGGCCTTGGTGGGCTTCTCCAGGACCGGGTGACTTCCTGTCGCCTTATCCTGCCCGTAGAGCTCGAGGAGGTCGGCGCCGAGGTACGGGCTCGTGTACTTCGCTGTATGGAAGGTGAACGTCTGGGTGCGCGGGTAGACGTCGACGGGAGAGGACTGCATGGTCTTCAGCCCCGTGAACGTCCCGAAGCGCGACAGCGACGTGATGATCGCCCAGCGCTCGGCCGCGCAGTACGGGCAGAACTCCCCGAGAAGGGAGAACATGCCGGGCTTGCCGCCGACCTTGAGCAGCTTCTGCCCGCTTGTCACCCGGGGCACGGCGATGGCGCCGGCGATGCCGGTCCCGACTGCGTTGTACGAGGAGGCGGGGACGTGGGTGATCTCGCGCAGCACCGTCGCCGGGACGGGCGTCGGGTGGTAGGTGAGCCCCTTCGTTGTGTTCGACGACGTCTGGCCGATGGCGACGACGACCCCGACCACCACGATCACGAGCGCGATCGCGCCCCAGACGAAGAGGTTCCGGCGGGAGCGTCCGAGCTTTGCCGGCCGACGCGCCGGCGGCCGGCGTCCCGGCCGCCGGGAGTTCCCGCCGGCGCGGGCGGTCTGCCGGGGTGGCGCGCCGCGTCCGCCCTGGGGCTGCCGGCCCGGTCGCCCCTGCCGGCCTCTGCCCGTGGACCCTTGGGGGCGGCCGGCACCGGAGGTCTTTGCCGCCTCCTTGCCGGTCACCTGCCGACTCAATTGCCGGCTGCGCTCTTTGTCCGCCGCGCTTCGCCGGGGATTGTCACTGGCACTGTCCGCCATTGCGCTGGAGTTTCCTTGATCGAGTGCTGTGGGAGGCCGCGCCGTTCTGACCCGGACGGTCGGGGGCGGGCCCCCGCGCTGAGGCACGGGCCAGCGCGTCGGGCCAAGCGTAGACCAGGCCCGCCGCCGGGCGGCATTCGGGGGTCACCACGACGGGCTCGCCGGGTGCGCCGGTATCCTCCCTCGGCGTGGGCGTCGCGTGCGCCGGCGAGTCGGCGAGTCGGCGGGGCGGCCGGCGAGTGGGCGAGCGAGGGAGCAGCCATGACCGAGGGGCGACGGCATGAGGCGGAGGCCCCGAGTCCGGCGGTGAGACCGGCGGCCACGGTGATGGTGGTCCGT
>JAJZMN010000140.1 GCA_021850345.1 Actinomycetes bacterium
CGGCCGCGTCGCCTCCCCCGGGCCCCGTCGCCTACTGGGCCCCGTCGCCTGCCCGGGCCCCTTCGCCTACTGGGCCCCGTCGCCTGCCCGGGGCAACGCCGCCGCGACGGCCGAGGCCACGGCGGCGTACCCTGCGGCGTTCAGGTGGATGTTGCCCTTGGAGCACATCCACGAGAGCCCGCAGACCTTCACCACGTCGGCCGGCAGCGCGCCGGCGCCCGCCGGGGGAGAGGACGTGGCCAGCGAGAACGCCGACGGCACGTTGGCGACCGCGACACCGGCCCGCGCGTAGACGTCGTGCAAGGTGGCGTTGAGGCGGTTGACGGCCGAGAGGGCGCCAGCCGAGTACGCACGCCCCTCGGGCCCTTGGAGGTAGGCGGCGAGGGCAGGGTCGTTGTGCAGCAGGCCGACGATCAGCATGGAGTGTCCGCCGGCCGCCCGCAGCTTCCGCAGGATCACCGGAAGGGTGCGGGAGATGCGTCCCAGTGCAGCGGTCACGCAGGACTGGTCCACGGCGCCGTGTGCGACGCAAGGCCACAGGTCGTTGAAGCCGAGGTCCACCGTGGCGAGAACGGTCTGGCCCCGGTGGCCGCGAAGGAAGTCCACCGCAGCCGAGACCTCGGAGCCCGCAACGAAATGGCACCGTCCGCCGCCCTCCAGTGCTGCCTGGGAAGTGATGCCGGGGCATCCGACGTGCACGAGCTGGAGCCCCGGCCAGCGGCTCCGCTCCATTGCGACGAGTGCGTCCGCATATCCCTCGTCGGTCGGGACGACGTGCCCGCCCGGGCCCACGGGTTGCATGCCGAGCGACTCGGAGGCGCCGAGCGCGAGGTAGTAGGTGCGGCGCGCGGGCGCGGCGGCTGTCGCCACCGCAGCCCCGACCAGCGGTGCGACGGCGGCACCCGCGACGACGAGGGCGGCAAGCCGCACGAGCAGGCGCCGCACCCGGGCCGGAGGGATCACCGGATCGTCCTACCCGCAGCGGCTAACGGCTGGATGAGCAGGGGCTGACGTCTGGATGAACGAGGCGGCGGCCGCCGCCGCTTGGACCCTTCGGGTGAGCGCCCGTAGCATGTCGCCTCGGGTCATGGAGCTCGCAGTCCACCTTCGCTCGGCGGTCGCCCTGGCCGGCCGGTTCCCTGCTCTTTCCGGAGTCGATCTCGACGTCGCCGCCGGAGAGGTCGTCGCCGTGCTCGGGGCGAACGGGGCCGGCAAGACGAGCCTGCTGCGGGCCTGTGCGGGGCTCGTGCCCGTCACCTCGGGCGAGGCGGTGGTGCTCGGCTGTGACCTGCGAGCGGGCAGGACCGAGGTCCGCCGCAGGGTCGGGCTCCTCGGTCACGATCCCGCGCTCTACGACGAGCTCACCGCGGTCGAGAACGTCCGTTTCGCCGTGCGTGCCGCGGGACTCAGGGCCGACGGCGTGGATCGCGCGCTGGACCGGCTGGGGCTCGGCGGCCGGCTGCGAACGACGCCCGCCATGCGGATGTCCGCGGGTCAGCGGCGCAGGACCGCGCTCGCCGCGCTCGTGGCACGCCGCCCGGAGCTGTGGCTGCTCGACGAGCCGCACGCCGGCCTCGACGCAGAGGCCCGCGCGCTCGTCGGGTCGCTCGTCGCCGAGGTCGCCGCGGCGGGGGCGACGGTGGTGCTCACGTCCCACGAGCCCGAGCTCGCGGTGCCACTCGCCGACCGGGCCGCGGTGATGGCGGGCGGAAGGGTCGCAGAGGTGCGCCGAGGCGGGCGGGGCGCGCCCGGGCCCGCTCCGGTCCTCGTGGCGCTCGGGGAGGACGACGCCGATGTGGCGTGACGCCCTGCTCGTCGCGGGAAAGGACGTCCGCATCGAGCTGCGCTCGCGCGTGGCCCTGTGGCAGGTGCTGCCGTTCGCGGTGCTCGTGCTCGTCCTCTTCGGCTTCGCGCTCGGCCCCGGGCCGACCGCGTTGCGAGTCGCCGGCCCCGGGCTGTACTGGCTCGCCGTGCTCTTCTCCACGGTGCTCGCGACCCAGCGGAGCATGGCCATCGAGTCGGGAGAGGGAACGCGCGACGGGCTGCGGCTCTCCGGCATCGATCCTGCAGGCGTGTTCCTGGGTAAGGCAGCCGCCGTGGCCCTCCAGCTGGTCGCGGTCCAGGTGCTGCTGGGTGCCGGGATCGTCGTGCTCTTCGGCGTGCATCTCCAGACCTGGTGGCTCGCGCTCGTCGCGTCCGTCCTTGCGACGGTGGGCTTGTCGGCCGCCGGTGTCCTCTACGGGGCGCTGTCGGCGGGGCTGCGGGTGCGCGAGACCCTGCTCCCGCTGCTCGTGCTCCCGATCGTCGCACCCGTGCTGATCGCCGGGTCGCGCGCGTGGACCGCCGCGGTGAGCGGCGCGGTCGCGTCGGGTGCCACGTGGCTCAAGATCCTCGGGCCGTTCGCCGTCGTCTACCTGGCCGTCGGCATCGCGCTGTACGGACCGCTCCAGGAAGCAGGATGAGCACCCGGCTGCGGTCCTTCACGCGCTGGGTCGGCCTGTTCGCGCTGGTCTCCACGGTGCTCACCGTCTGGCTGGGACTGTGGGTCACCCCGCCGGCGAAGGTCCAAGGGACACTGGCGCGGCTCCTCTACCTCCACCCTCCGATCGCGTGGGTCGCCCTCTACTGTGCCTTCGGGGTGGCTGCCCTCTCGAGCATCCTCTACCTCTGGCGCCGCACCCGTTCGCTCTTCTGGGACCGGCTCGGGGCGTCCGCCGTCGAGGTCGGGGTGGTGTTCACGGCCCTCACCCTCGTGACCGGCTCGCTGTGGGGACGGCCCACGTGGGGCGTCTGGTGGACCTGGACAGCCCGGCTCACCTCGACCGCGCTGTTGCTCGTCCTCTTCCTCGGCTACCTGGCGCTCCGACGCGTGCCCGCGGATCCCGACGTGCGTGCGCGCCGGTGCGCGGTCGCGGCATTGGTCGCCTTCGTCGACGTGCCGATCGTCACGTTCTCGGTCGACTGGTGGCAGACGCTGCATCAGCGGGGGACGGTCCTGAACCCGGGTCTCACACTGAAGGTGCACGGGCTCATGGCCTGGACGATGGGTCTCGGCTTCCTCGCCATGACGCTCGTGTTCGTCTGGATGGTGCTCGTGCGCTACCGCGTCGAGCTGCTCTCCGACCAGATCGGCGACGAAGAGCTCGAGGTTTCCCTGTCCGAGCGTTGGGCGGAGGCATCCGTCCCGGCGGGAGGCGGCTCGCTCGCCGGTGCAGGTCCCGACGACGGCGGCATCGGCGCAGCGCACCTCGCAGAGCCGGCGGGGGGGCCACGGTGAGCTACGTCGACGCCGGCTACGCGATCGCGCTCGTCGTGCTCGCGGTCTACTCCCTCTCGCTGCTCGCCCGGCGCCGTCGGCTCGAGCGCGCCGCCACCCGGCGACCTCCCGGTACGGGACCCGGCGGAGGCGTGGAGCCACCAGCCACCGGCGCTCCCCGCCCGTGACCGTCACGACGGCACCCACCGGCACGGGCCGGGCGCCGGCGGCCCGGCCTGCGCATCGCCGGGGACGCCTGCGCCTCCTCGCCGTGTTCGTCCTCCTCGCAGGTGCGGTCGCCTACCTGCTCGTAGAAGGCCTCGGGAGCTCGCTCGACTACTTCGACACGGTGGCACAGGCCATCGCGCACAAGGCGCAGATCGGGACGAGCGTCATCCGGCTCGAGGGGGTCGTCGTCCCCGGCACCATCCACCGCACCGCTCGCGGCGCGACCTTCGACGTGTCGGGAGGCGGTCACCGGGTCGTGGTGCACAACACCGGCTCGCCGCCCCAGCTGTTCCAGCCCGACATCCCCGTGGTCGTGGTCGGGCACTTCAGCTCCCCGAGTTCCGACGTCTTCGTGTCGAACCAGATCATGGTGAAGCACTCGGCGACATACATCGCCGAGCACCCGACACGCGTCCGGGCCCCGAACGGCTCCGAGCACTGATGCTCCCCGCGGTCTTCGGCACCGCCGGCGTCTGGCTCGCGTTCTTGGGCGCGCTTGCGGGCGTCGCCGCGTGCGCGGCCGGGCTGGTGCGCCGCCGGACCACGAGCCGGCTCGACACCAGGCTGCTCGCCCCCGTCGTGCTCCTCGGAGCCGTGATCGCCGTCGCGGCGATGGAGTTCGCGCTCGTCACCCACGACTTCCATCTCGTCTACGTGGCGGACGACAACGCGAAGGCAACCCCTCTCATCTACTCGATCACCGGCCTGTGGTCGGCGCTCGCGGGCTCCATCCTCCTTTGGGGATTCGTCCTGGCGGTCTTCTGCGCGCTTGTCGTCTGGCGTTACCGGCGGAGAGCGGACGACGACGTCGTGCGGTGGGCGACCCTCGTCATGTACGGCGTGTCGGCGTTCTTCTTCGGGTTGATGGTGGGTCCCGCCAACCCGTTCTTGTCGAGTCCCGCGTCGCTCAGGGGTGCCGGCCCCAATGCCCTGTTGCAGGACAACCCGCTCGTCGCGATCCACCCTCCGCTCCTGTACATCGGCTTCGTCGGCTTCACGGTGCCCTTCGCCTTCGCCATCGGGATGCTCGCGACGGGACGGGTGGGCGAGCAGTGGCAAGCGGAGGTCCGCCGATGGACGCTCATCTCGTGGACCGCCCTCAGCGTGGGCATCGTGCTCGGTGCGTGGTGGTCGTACCAGGTGCTCGGGTGGGGCGGCTTCTGGGGGTGGGACCCCGTCGAGAACGCGGCGCTCATGCCGTGGCTCTGCGGGACCGCCTACCTGCACTCGGTGCTCGTCCAGGAGCGCCGAGGGTTGCTGCGCGTCTGGAACCTGTCGCTCTCGGTGGCGACCTTCGCGCTCACGATCCTCGGCACGTTCCTCACCCGATCGGGCGTGGTCGTCTCGGTGCACGCGTTCAGCGAGTCGGACCTTGGTCCCGTCCTGATCAGCTTCTTCCTGCTCGTGGTCGTCGCGGGCTTCGGGCTCATCGCGTGGCGGGGCGACCGGCTGCGGTCACCGGTCGGCGTCGACGCGCCGCTCGGGCGCGAGGGCGCGTTCTTGGTGAACAACCTCGTGCTCGTGGGCTTCGCCTTCGTGGTGCTCTTGGGGACGTTGTTCCCGCTCCTCTACCAGGCGCTCAAGAACCAGGCCGTCACCGTCGGCGCCCCCTACTTCGACACGGTGGCGGTGCCGGCGGGACTGGCGCTCCTCCTGCTCATGGCGGTCGCTCCTGCGCTGTCCTGGCGCAAGGTCGACGCCGGGGTGCTGTGGCGCCGGCTCGCGTTGCCCGCATGGGCGGGAGTGCTCACCGTCGTCGCGTGCGTGGCCGGTGGCGTGCGCGGCGTCGAGCCGCTCCTCGGGTTCGGCCTCGCCGCGTTCGCGGCGTCGTCGGCGATCCGTTCGCTGGTGCTCGCGGTCCGCGCCGGCGTGCGCCGGGGAACCGGTGCGTGGCGCGGGCTCGTGGGACGCACCAACGGCGGGATGGTCGTCCATCTCGGCGTCGTCGTCCTCGCGGTCGGGCTCGTCGCGGCAACGTCGTTCCGGTCGCAGGCGGAGCTCGTGCTCCGGCCCGGCAAGCCTGTCCACTTCGCCGGCCACACCTTCGTCTTCGTAGGGCTGCGCACGGTCCGCACGCCGCAGCGCCTGGCGACCGAGGCGCTCGTGCGGGTCGACGGCGGCGGCCCGTTCACCCCCGCGGTGAGCCAGTACGGCGGCCCGAGCTCAGAGGCCGTCGGTACGCCCGCGATCGACTCGGGGTTCTTCGGCGACGTCTACCTCACCTGGGACGCCACAGGCCACACAGGCAAGTCGACGGGGGGCAACGTCGTCCCGACACTGCCCAGGACAGCGATCGCGATCGGG
>JAJZMN010000144.1 GCA_021850345.1 Actinomycetes bacterium
CCACCAACAGCCGGCACGCCGGCCGATCGTCGAGATCCGCGACGTCCATCTGTCCTACGGGACGGTCGCCGCGCTCGACGGCGTGGAGCTCACGATCCCCGAAGGGGAGTGGCTCGCCGTCTCCGGACCTTCGGGATCGGGGAAGTCCACGCTGCTGTCCCTGCTCGCTGCGCTGGACCGCCCCGATCGTGGCGAAGTGCGCTACCGGGGCAGCACGCTCGCAGGCGAACGTCACCTCGACCGGTACCGTCGCAACGAGGTGGGCCTCGTCTTCCAGCTCCACAACCTCGTCCCCCACCTCGACGCGCGCCAGAACGTGGAGATCGCGATGTTCGGCACCCATCGTCACGGTGCCGCCCGGCGCGCCGCAGCCGACGAGCTGCTCGAGTGGATGCAGCTGTCGGAGCTCGCGACACGCCGGCCGGCGGAGATGTCCGGCGGCGAGCGCCAGCGCGTCGCCATCGCCCGCGCGCTCGCCAACCGGCCGCCGTTGCTGCTCGCCGACGAGCCGACGGGCAACCTCGATCCCGACAGCGCGGACAACGTGGTAGAGGTGTTCCGGAGGCTGCACGGCACCGAGGGGACCACGATCGTGATGGTGACGCACGACCTCTCGGTCGCACGCGCCGCGGACAGGATCGTCATCCTCGAGCGCGGGCGGGTGCTCGCCGCCGAGGGGGCTCAGTCCGTCGCGTGAGCAGGTGATCGGACGGCCGCTCGAGCGGAGGCCGGAGACGCCAGAGGATCAGCCGCTGCAGACCGAGACGCCCTTTGCCGCGAGGATGCGCGCCACGGACGTGTCCGCCTCGGATCGGGCGAGCGTGGTCGCCGACAGGGCCGCGGCGAGCGCCTGGACGGCAGGCTGCCATGTGGATGCGTCCACCATCGCCATGTCCGCGCCGGCGCGCGTGGCAGCGACGGCTGCGGCCGCCTCGGTGTAGCCCGCTGCGGAGATCGCTCCCGCTCCGAGGGCGTCGGTCATCGTGACGCCGGCGAAATGGAGTGTGTTGCGCAAGAGCGCATAGGTGGCCGGCGAGAGGCTCGCCGGGAGGCCCCCGGTGAGGCCGGGCACGACGGGGTGACCGACCATGACCACCGGCAGACCCGATGCGACCACGCGTGTGAACGGGACGAGGTCGTCCCCTCGCAGCTGGGCGAGGGGGGGATCGGTCGACGGGCCTGTGTCCGTGTTCGCCGAGGCGTGGCCGAGGCCCGGAAAGTGCTTGCCGACGGCGACGACGCCGGCGGCACGGAGCCCGGCGGCGAAGGCGGCCCCGTAGGTCGAGACGACCTGGGGTGTCGCGCTGAAGGACCGCTGTGACTCGTAGGCCACCGGATCTGTAGGCGCAGCGGCGTCGAGCACGGGCGCCAGGTCCATCGTGACGCCCAGGCTCAGCAGCGCCCTGCCTCGCGCCGCCATGGCTGACTCCACCTCCGCCGGCGTCCACTGCGCGGCCATCTGGCGCGCGGAGGGGATCGCGCCGAGGACGTCGGCGAGCCGTGACACGGGCCCCCCCTCTGTGTCGGTGGACATCCACGGCACGACCTGGCCGGCGTTGGCGGCGTTGCCGTCCAGCCCGGCGAGCGCGGCGTGCAGCGCGGGTCCGGCCGACGCGGGGGGCTCACCGAGGAACACGAACGCGCCGGCGCCCGCCGCCGCCTCCGGCGCAAGCGTCGACGCCGATGTGAACTCGCCGATCACCATGAGCAGCTGGTTGGCGACGCGCACGGTGGACCATCTCGAGGGGGGTGTCACACAGCTCGAGCCGGGCGCGCTGGTGGTCGGGGGTGGCGTCGTCGTGGACGACGAGGGCACCGGGCTGCTCGTCGACGTGGAGGTGCGAGGGGTGCTCGACGTGGTCGCCGGTGCCCCGGACGGCTTCCCTGGACCGGCGCAGCCCGCGAGGGTGAGCGCGATCGCCGCCGAGGCGAGGACGGCAGCGGCCGAATGCCGGCACCCGAGCCGGCACCCGAGCCGGCACCCGAGCCGGCACCCAGGCCCTCGGGCGCCTCTGTGTCTTCCTCGGTGCTTGCGCGTGCTCCGCACGGATGTATTGGAGCACGTCTGTATTGGAGCACGTCCTCGTGAGCCCGACGCATAGGCTGTCTCGACGCCCGAGGGGTGCCCGCGTGCAACCCATGCAGCAGGAGGAGCCCATGAGCCACGTGACGAGCCGAGCGGCGGACGGCGCCGAGATCTCCGCCGAGGAGCTCGCCGAAACGCTCGGCACCGGGCGGGCACCGTTCGTGCTCGACGTGCGCGAGCCGGACGAGTTCGAGGCGTGGAGGATCACCGGCGCCGCCAATGTCCCCCTTTCGACGCTCGAGCACCAGCTGACACGGGTGGAGCGCGATCGACCCGTCGTGGTCGTCTGCGCGAGCGGGCAGCGATCTGCCCGGGCGGTCGGTGCGCTTCGTGCGGCGGGCATCGACGCCGCCAACCTGGCCGGTGGCATGGCCGCATGGTCCGCCGTCTACGACACGGTGTCGATCGAGGTCGGGCCGTACACGGTCGTTCAGGTCCGTCGCCGCGGAAAGGGCTGCCTTTCCTACGTCGTGGGCTCCGGGGGAGACGCCATGGTCGTCGACCCTTCCTCCGACATCTCGCGCTATGTCGACATCGCCTCGGCCAACGGCTGGCGGATCACCCACGTGCTCGACACGCACCTCCACGCGGACCACGTGAGCGGGTCCCGGGCGCTGTCGGCAGCCACGGGTGCAGCACTGCGGCTCTCCGGGGCAGATCCTCTGCGGTTTCCCTTCGCCGTGCTCGCCGACGGCGAGCGCCTCGGGCTCGGCGACGCGGTGGTGCAGGTGCACGCGTCGCCCGGGCACACCCTCGGCTCGGTCGTGATCGACCTCGACGGCCATGCGTTGCTCACCGGCGACACCCTGTTCGTCGACGGTGTAGGCCGCCCCGACCTCGCAGACGCCGCGCGCCAGTACGCCGAGGAGCTCTACCGCTCGATTCGGTCGGTGTTCGCAGCGCACACGTCAGACGCGCTCGTGCTGCCCGCGCACTTCGGTGACGGCGTCACGGTCGTCGCCGGCGAGCCCGTCGTCGCCACCCTCGGTGCCGTGCGGGACGCCGTCCCGCAGCTCGACTGGGATCGTGACCGCTTCGTCGAGTGGGCGTCGACGCGAGCGACGCCGAGACCCCCGAGCTATGTCGAGATCGTGCGGTTGAACACCGGCGATGCGAGCGCGTCGCGCGAGGAGATCAGCCTGCTCGAGGTCGGCCCCAACCGCTGCGGGGCCGCCTGATCGGAGCCGAGGTCGCTCAGCGGTCGGCGCGCTCGAACATGCCCCGGACGTACGCCGCCTGCCCGGCGTGCTCGAGATCGTCGGTGATCACGCTCACGAGGCGTACCCCCAAGGTCACGGGTGGTGTCCACCGGGTGTCCACGACGCGGTCGAGGTCGCTGTCCCCGAGCCCCCGCACGTATGCGAGGGTCGCGTCGTAGACCGCGTCGTGGTAGCCGAGAAGGAGGGACGGATCGACCGCGACCAACCCGGCCCGGCTCGGGTCCTGGCCGTAACCGGTCTCCAGCCGCTCGAACGGGAGCGCGAACCGATCGACCCAGTCCTCGGCCGTCCACCGCTGCTCGGTGCCCGCGACGTCGGCGACGTGGTCGTCCTGGACCCGCGTGAGATGCCAGACCAGCCACCCGATCGGGTTGGCCCGGTCGTCGGGCCGGAAGGTCAGCGCCCCTGGTACCAGGCCGTCCATGACCCCGTGGACGGCGTCGTGCACCCGTCCGAAGCCGTCGACGAGGAGGTCGGAGGTGGAGGTCATCGTGCGTCCTTTCCCTTGTTGCTCGGCCCTTGCTGCTCGGCCCTTGCTGCTCGGCCGGCCGGTTCGTCGCCGGTCCCGATGTCAGCGGGCCGCGGATCCCGGTCCCGTGTCGCCCCGGGGAGAGATACCCGGCGCGAGGGCCGAGACCGACCGTCGGAACTGGTCCTGACCGAGCTGGGTCGAGCGCCACGCTGTCGCCGGCATGGTCGCAGCTTCGAGGACCCAGGTCATGTGGAGCTCGTCCGTCGCGGCGTCGTATCGGCCCGTCCAGCTCGTCACCGACCCGGTGTCGGACCAGCGCACGACGAAGCCGAGGACGACCGTGCCGGTGCCCGTCGGCGGTGTGCAGAAGCCGATGAGGGGTTGGGAGCCGTGCAGCGTGCCGACGGCCGACAGGTACCGACCGCTCAAGAAGCCGTCGGTGTTGTGCAGCTCGAGCTCCGAGCCGAGCTCGCTGCGCCAGGTGCCGGCGATCGTCCGTCGGGTCGCTGCAGCAATCAGCGGTGCGGATCGCGTCGTCACGCGACGAGTATCCGCTCGCTCCCGTGATCATTCCAGGGCCGAAGGTCATCGCGGTCATCGCGGTCACTGCGGTCACCGTGCCGGGGGGCCGGCCTGCGCCCACGAGCCGGCGAGCGGGGGAGACCCTATCGCAGACGCCGGGACTTTCGGCCCTGGGAGCCGGCGAGCGCCGCGCGGGACCATCGTCGGATGCGCTCTCCCCGAACCGGGCGGTGGTAGCCGCCGAGACCACCCGACAGGTGCTCGAGGCCCTGGCACGGGCGATCCCGGAGAAGGGCGAGGATCTGGTCACGAGGGTGGAGATCAGGAGCGGGTGGGCCGGCGCGGTGCACGTGCGCGTGCATTCGCTGCTCCCGCGGGCCGCCGGAGAGGAGCTCGCCGACCGGGTGCGCCGATCGATCGCCGACGCGGTGCCCTCACGCCACACCGTGGAGATCGTCTGGGCGTCCGCCGGATAGTGCCCTTGACCCCGGGGGCCACGGCATGAGGGGTCCGAGCGTGTCATTGTGCACGCAGGCCTCGGCCATCGTTGGAGGGCGTCGGCCAGCGGGGCAAGGAGTTGTGGCGGGGAGGTGCAGAGTGCAGGACGCAAGCGAACCCCCCGGCTACCTGCGGGACATCGAGCGCGATGTGCGGATTCGCAACGGGCAAATCGTACGCGTGCGACCGATCCGTCCCGACGACGCGGCGATGCTCGTCGCCTTCCACGCGTCGCTCTCGCCGCAGTCCATCTACCTGCGCTACTTCAACTTCCACCCGGTGCTCACCACACGCGAGGTCGAACGCTTCACCCGCGTCGACTACGTCGACCGGCTCGCCCTCGTCGTGCTGGCCGGGGAGCGGCTGGTGGCGGTGGGCAGGTACGACCGGGTCGCCGGGACCGACGAGGCCGAGGTCGCGTTCGTGGTGAAAGACGACTACCAGCACCAGGGGATCGGCACGCTCCTGGCAGATGAGCTCGCCCGGGCCGCCCGCGCGACGGGGATCCGGGTGTTCGTCGCGGACACCCTGGCCGAGAACGCCGCAATGCTCGAGATGTTCCACGGCATGGGGTTCCCCGTCGAGTCCGGGTTCGAGGAGGGAGTAGTGAAGGTGCGGTTCCCGATCCAACCGGTACCGGCGTACCTCGACGCGCTGGCCCGGCGCGAGGCCACCCGGCTCGCCGGAATTGGACGAGAGGAGCCGGAGCCGTGCTGATCCTGGCGGGCCCGGTCGGAGAGCACGAGCACGACGGCGGTTCGCATCCCGAGCGCCCCGCGCGGGTCGGCGCCGTCCTGCAGGGCATCGCCGACCTCCACCTCGGGAGCGACGTCATCACCGTGGACGCCGTTCCCGCCGGCCGAGACGACCTCCTCCGGGTCCACGACGAGCAGTACCTCGACGATCTCGCGGCATTTTCCCGGCGAGGAGGAGGTGCGCTCGATCCGGACACCTATGTCACGG
>JAJZMN010000242.1 GCA_021850345.1 Actinomycetes bacterium
CGGGCAAGCGGGGCGGAGGCGCGCCGGGCAAGCGGGGCGGAGGCGCGCCGGGCGAGCGGGGCGGGGGCGCGCCGGGCGAGCGGGGCGGGGGCGCGCCGGGCGGGATGAACATCTACGAGCTGTGCAGCCTCTCGATCACCCGGGCCCTCGAGGCGATCGAGCAGCTCGAGCTCTCCGAGCGCGACCACCTGATTGCCGACCGGGTGCTGAAGGAGATCCGGGAGCGCATGCGGTTCCTCCTCGACGTCGGGCTCGACTACCTCTCGCTCGAGCGCGCGTCGGCGACGCTCTCCGGTGGCGAGGCGCAGCGGATCCGGCTCGCGAGCCAGATCGGGAGCGGTCTCGTCGGCGTCCTCTACGTGCTCGACGAGCCGTCGATCGGGCTCCACCAGCGCGACAACCAGCGGCTGATCCAGACGCTGCTGCGCCTCCGCGATCTCGGCAACACCGTGATCGTTGTCGAGCACGACGAGGAGACCATCCGGACCGCGGACCACGTCGTCGACATCGGCCCGGGCGCGGGGGAGCACGGAGGGCGGATCGTCCATTCGGGACCGGTGACCGGCCGAGGCGGACTGCTCTCGAACTCCGCGTCGCTCACGGGCCAGTACCTGTCGGGCAAGCGCAAGATTGCCGTGCCCGACCGCCGCCGTGCCGGATCGGGACATTCCGTCGTCGTGCGCGGCGCGCGCGAGCACAACCTCGCAGACGTGGACGTGGCGTTCCCTCTCGGGTGCTTCGTCGCGGTGACCGGGGTGTCGGGCTCCGGGAAGTCCACCCTCGTGAACGAGATCCTCCTCCGCTCGCTCGCGCACCAGCTCCACCGTGCGAAGGCCGTCCCGGGACTGCACCGTGCGATCGACGGCATGCCGCACGTCGACAAGGTGGTCGATGTCGACCAGGCGCCGATCGGCCGCACGCCGAGGTCGAACCCCGCGACCTACACGGGCGTCTTCGACCACATCCGCCGCCTCTTCGCACAGACGCCCGAGGCGAAGGTCAGGGGCTATCAGCCGGGGCGCTTCTCGTTCAACGTGCGGGGAGGTCGTTGCGAAGCGTGCGCAGGCGACGGGACCATCAAGATCGAGATGCACTTCCTCCCCGACGTCTACGTGCCCTGCGAGATCTGCGGGGGCGCGCGGTACAACCGGGACACCTTGGAGGTGACCTTCCGCGGCAAGAACATCGCCGAGGTGCTCGACCTGTCCTGCGAAGAGGCGCTTGCCTTCTTCTCGCACCAGCCGCCGATCGCCCGGCACCTGCAGACGCTGGTGGACGTCGGGCTCGGTTACGTCCGCCTCGGACAGCCCGCGCCGACCCTTTCGGGAGGTGAGGCGCAACGGGTGAAACTCGCAAGCGAGCTCAGCCGCCGGCCGACCGGCCACACCATGTACATCCTCGACGAGCCGACGACCGGTCTCCATTTCGAGGACGTTCGCCGTCTGCTCGACGTCCTTGGCCGGCTCGTCGACCAGGGCAACACGGTGGTCGTCATCGAGCACAACCTCGATGTCGTGAAGTGCGCGGACTGGATCGTCGACCTGGGGCCGGAGGGAGGAGAGCGGGGGGGCCGCGTCGTCGCCGAGGGTACGCCCGAGCAGGTCGCGAAGACTCCAGGCAGCTACACCGGCGAGGTGCTCCGCCCCGTGCTCGGCATGACGGGCTGAGCGCTCGGCAGTCGGCCGCTGCGAGCGGGACGACGTCGACGGTGGCAGCGGTGCCACACCCGGCGGTGGCCGTGGGTCGACCGCTCCGGGCGACGGGCTTCCCGATGAGCAGCGCGCGAACAAGGTGCTCTCGCTGGTGTTCCTCGGCAGGAGGCTGCTTGCGACCACCACATCGGTCGTCTCCGCCCTGGAGCAGGCGCTCGGCTGATTCGGGCGAGATCGGGTTCGGTTCAGGGGAGTCACGGTTGGTCCGCTGGGCGGGCCCGACCGCAGACCCCTCGACCTGTGCCGCCCACCTTGGATCCGGTTGATAGAGCCCGTTGATCGAGCCTGATAGAGCCGGTTGATACACCCCCATGCCATCCTGTGATTTATGGAGGCACTGCGGGTACTCGAGGCGTCGAGAGCGCTTCGGGCTGCGTTGAGGGACTTCGATCCGGCGCTTGTCTCGGGTCCGGAGTGTGCCCTGGTGGCCGAGGAGCTCGCCTTGACCGAGAAGGCCTGCAGCGGGAACAGGCTTCTCGCCGGTGCGCGGGCCGTCGACTGTGGTGCCCACAAGGAAGCCGGGGTGGCGGACCCCGTTTCGTGGTTCGCCCGTCAAGGGGGCACGACGGGGTGGGACGCCCGTAAGGGCCTCGAGCTCGCACAGGCGCTCGGAACCCACCCGGCGACGAAGGACGCGCTCATGTCCGGCGAGGTGTCGGTGTCCCAGGCATGGGAGATCACCAAGATCGCCGCGGAGCTTCCCGATGCAGAGCGCGAGCTCTTGGGGGCCGCTCGGCAGGGGGACCTCACGAAGGTCCGCAACGAGGCGAGAGAGTTGCGGCTGGGCTCGACCCCGGTCGGTGACCTGCATCGTCGCCAGCTGGCCGCCCGACGGTTCCGCCATTGGCGCGACGGCCTCGGCATGGTTTGCTTCGAAGGAGCGCTCCCGCCCGAGTCGGGGATCCCCTTGGTCACCAGGGTCGAGCGGGAGGCCGCGCGCCGTCACAGAGAGGCGAAGCAAACGGGCAATCCCGAGCGCTTTCAGGCCTACGCAGCAGATGCGCTCATCGCGTCACTCGCGGCGGAAGCGAATGGGAAGCGTGGCACTCACGCTGATCTCGTGATCGTGTGCGACCTCTACGCCTGGCGGCGCGGTCACACTCACGACGGTGAGCCCTGCCATGTGCTCGGGGGTGGTCCCATCCCCGTGGAGGTGGCGAAGGAGCTGTCGCAGGACGCCTTCTTGAAAGTCGTCCTGCACGACGGTGTGGAAATTCACAAGATCCACCACTACGGGCGCAAGTACACAGTTGAGCTGCGCACCGCCTTGGACCTTGGGCCTGTCCCGGCCTTCAGTGGCAGGGCTTGCACCCAGTGCGGGCGCCCCTTTGGACTCCAGCGCGACCACCGCGTCCCTGTCGCGAGCAACGGGCCGACGACGTACGCAAACGTCCAGGATCTCTGCTACTCCTGCCACGCGTCGAAGACCGAGCAGGACCGGACGTCGGGCCTCTTGGGCAAGAGGGCCAAGGCTCGAGGCCCAGGTCCTCCGGTCAGGAAGCGCTGAGCGAGGGCCGGGGAGAAGCTGGAGCGGGCAGCGCCGGCCATTCGGCAAGTGGCGGCACGCGAATCAGCGGCGCGTGGACGCTGCGCTTGCACGCGGCCCGCGCGGCCCGTGCACGCGGCCCGTGCACGCGGCGCTTGCACGCGGCCCGCGCGGCCCGTGCACGCGGCCCGTGCACGCGGCCCGTGTGAGCTCCGCTGGGCAGTCGCAGCACGGTGAGTGGTCAGCGGTACGGCGCATCCGTTCGTTGTGTGCTCGACACCGAACGGCGCGTCGTCCAATTGGCGACTGTGACGCGCTGCCGGCGAGGGGGCGCTTGCCCGAGACGGTCGCCTGCGTCGGGCGGTCAGTCGTCGAGGGCGGTCAGTCGTCGAGGGCGGTCAGTCGTCGAGGGCGGTCAGTCGTCGAGGACGTCGGCGAGCTCGGACACCTCGAAGACACGCCGCACCATCCCGCTGGCGCCACGAATCGCCATGGTGCCGCCCACGTCGAGAACGGCGCGGCGCGCCGAGAGCAGTACCGAGAGCCCTGTCGAGTCGACGAACGACAACCCGGAGAGGTCGACGACGACATCGCGATCACTGATCCGGGCGAATGCCGCCCGGAGCTCGTCCGTGTAGGCGAAGTCGAGACCACCGCGACAGCGGACAACGACCGGAAGCGACGATGCTGTCACTTCGACGTCGAAATGATCCCAGGAGAGCGGCTCGCCGCGTGTGGTGCTCTCGAGCGCTGGTCGACCGAGGAGGTCAAGCGACCTTGGGTGCTGCGGCAGGGGAGCGACGTGCATTTCGGCCTCCCTTCAGTGGCAGGTGCGCGAGGGGACCGGCCTGGTTCGCCTGGGATGCTGGTGCGACTGGAACGCGCTCGTCGTCGACGAGTGCGTCCAGGCCGGCTGCTGCGAACTTCGCCCAGGTGGCGCCCCTCGCGCCATGGAGCACGCAGCGCCCGCCCCCGCAGAGGACGTCTTGTCGGACGTCGAGGAGAGCACCGAGCCCCGCGGCGTCGATCGCGGTGAGACCTGACAGATCGAGCCACAGCGCCGTAGGGCAGCAACGCGAGAGCTCGCGACGGACTTCTTCGGCCCAAGGGGCCTCGAGGCGGCCCGCGAGCCGTACCATGAGCACTCCCTCGTGCTCACCTACCCACATCGCGAAGGGCAATGGGACCATTCGAAGCCCCCGTCTCCGTCACGGTTGCTCGGCGCTTCCCCTCCGCACCTGGCTCCGAACCTACGCACCGGGGGAGCCGTGTGCAAGAGGCAATTCGTTCCCCCTGCTTGCGGCCGTGCGAATGGGCCGTTTCGCGCGGATCCGCGTGGGGGTAGTGCTGCGATCAGCGGTTGGGCAGGAAACAGGAGCGAGGCGATGGACCTGATTGTTGCAGTCCAAAAGGATCACGACACGGTGAGAACTCTCTTCGACCGAGTCGCCAAAGGCACCGGGAAGCGGCGGGAGGATGCGTTCGCGCGCTTGCGCGGTGAGCTCATTCGCCACGAGGTGGCCGAGGAAGAGATCGTGCGCCCGCTCACGAAGTCCTTCGCCGGCAACGGCGAGAGGATCGCGGACGCAAGAGTGCACGAGGAAGAGAAGGCCGAGGGGCTCTTGAAGAAGATGGAGAAGGTCGAGATCGGCACGCCGCAGTGGGAGCGGATGTTCGAGCGGCTGCATGCCGCGGTCCTCGAGCACGCCGAGAAGGAGGAAACCGTCGAGCACCCGAGGCTGAGGGACGCAGTCGACCGCAAAGACCTGAACCGCTACGGCAAGGCGTTCCAGACGATGAAGAAGTTGGCCCCGACCCGTCCGCACCCGAGCACTCCCAACTCGGCCGTGGCGAACATGATGGCGGGCCCGGTCGCGGCGCTCGTCGACCGGGCGCGGGACGCGGCCGCGAAGGCGGTCGCGAGCTGAACGATCAGGTGATGTCGGGCATCCGCTGAAGGGCGACTCCCACGAGCACCCACGCGAGATGCGTTGGTGGGCGCGGTCCGGAAGGGGACGCTGGAGCCTGATCGATCCCCTCGGGGTGGCCTCCCATGTGACCGGCGGGGACAAGCCTGGTCGCCCATCCGCGGCGATGTCGCTCTGCAAGTTGGGATGTGCCGGGGATACCAGGCCGGGTATCGAGATTCGACGCCGGCTCCCCGCCCGGATGCCGGCTCCCCGCCGCCCGAATGCCGGCTCCCCGCCGCCCGGACGCCGGCTCCCCGCCGCCCGGACGCCGGCTCCCCGCCGCCCGGACGCCGGCTCCCCGCCGCCCGGATGCCGGCTCCCCGCCCGGAGAGGTGTCGTCAGGCGAGGAGGGAATAGGCCCCCGTCGGGTCAGCGCCGGAGCACGCACGCGACAATGGAAGGGTGAAGAGCCGCCCGCCGACCAGTGCGATTCCCGACGCTCCGGGCTCGTACCAATTCCTCGACGCGGACGGTCGTGTGCTCTACGTGGGCAAGGCGAAGTCCCTCCGCCACCGCCTCCCCAACTACTGGCAGGACCCCGCGGCATTGCCGCCTCGCACGGCGCAGATGATCGCCCACGCA
>JAJZMN010000147.1 GCA_021850345.1 Actinomycetes bacterium
CATCCGGGTGGCCGGGCAGGTCGTCCGCGCCGTGCCCAGCCTCCGAAGGGCGCGCCGCCGGATGCCGGGGCGTGCCTCGTCCGTCCTCACCCTCGATCCGCTGGCGGAGCGGCTGCGTTGGGGCGGGCGCGGGATCGCGCCGGTGGACCCTGCGCTCATCGCCAGACCTGGGCTGGACCTCCGTATCTCCGTGGTGGCGCTCGGTGCGGGGGCGCTCCGTTACGTCACCGGAGACGGCACGATCGTGGCGGGTGACGCGCTGACGCCCCTTCCCGGCAATTCGGCAGGCCCCGTGGACGTCATCGACGCGGTGATCGCCTCGGCGAGCGTGCCCATGATCTTCCCGCCGCGGGCCCTCGCCGGCGACGCCTACGTGGACGGCGGCATCGTCGAGAACATCCCGGTGGCCGCAGCGGCGGCCCTCGGCGCGAGGCGGATCTTCGCGGTGCTCGCGGTGCCGCTCGACCCGCCTGCGGAGCACTTCGATTATGCACGCGCGAGCGCCCCGGCCGTGTTCCTCCGGGCGATCGGGGCGATCTCCTTCGCTGAGCGACAGCGCGCCAACCTGACGCCGCCACTTCCCGAGGGCACCGAGCTCACGGTGATCGACCCGGTGGTCGACGTGGTCGGGCCTTTCGAGGTGGCCCGCGGGCTGATGCTTCTGAACATGGACTACGGGTGGATGCGAGCAGCGGACATGTCCGCCGACATCGGTCCCGCGGCCCGGCAGCGCGCGGTCGAGGCGACCGACGCGATCGTCGTCGCGCGCACCCAGGCGTGGCACCGCGAAGAGGAGCTTTGGTCCGGCGAGGGGAGGTCCGCGGGCGACGTCGCCGCGCTCACCAGCTTGAAGCGGGTCGTGCGGGACGCGCTGACCGAGCGCAAGGAGCTCGGCCTCCCGGTCCCCCACGACGCCACACGATGGTGGTCGGGCTACGAGATCCACGAGCGCGTCCGGCCCGCTTCGCTTCCCCCGGGCCTCTTCGACGAGCGCGGCTGAGCAGCGCGGGCGAGGCGCCCTTCAGCGCAGGTGGTCGGACCACCCCTTCCCGTCCCACCAGCGCTCCTTGCCGCTCCCGGCGGGATCGGGGTACCAGCCGGCGGGCGGCAGCGGTTGGGGCGGCGCGGGAGGCTGGGGCGGGTAGCCGTAGCCGCCGTACGGGCCACCTCCGTAGGGGCCGCCGCCGTAGGAGGGGCCGCCGCCGTACGGGCCAGCGGGGTAAGGACCGGGCTCCCCGGAGCCTCCCTGGGTGCCGGGACCCCCGTAGCCACCGGGCGCCCCCCCGTAGCCCTCGCCGTACTGGCCGTAGTGCGGGAACTGGGAAGCCGCGGGCGGGCCGGCGGAGGTCGGCGGGAACCGGCGACGGAGCACGGTCAGGTACACGATCGACGAGATGAGGGCGATCGGCCACAGGATCAGCCAGCCGATCCCGAGGGAGACGCCCCACATGACCTTCCGGCCCGTCGAGAACTGCCACGCCGGACGGCGCGCGACGTCGACGATCGCCCAGATCACCGGGATGAGGGACACGAGCGCGAGCGCGCCGACGACGGTCAGCCAGTCACTGGGGGTCACCGGACACGCAACCCTGCTGCCGCGGGGCCCACGGGGACAAACGCCACGCCCGCGATGTTATGCGGGGCCCGGGAGCCCTGAAGGCACCCGGGCCCCGCAGTTGGCCGCCGGTCCCCCCGGACGACGGCTGGGCCGGGGGTCGCACCTGCAAGGTGCACGGCGCCGGCCCGCCCTGAGGGCAACTACTCGGCCTGCCCGAACGCCTTGATCTCCTCGGCCTCTTTCTCGGAGAGCTGCTTGGGGACCTCGCCTCGGGCCTGCTTCACCTCTTGGACGTGCGCGCGGATCTCCTCGACCACCTCGGGATTCGCGAGCGTCGTGATGTCGCCGACGTCGGTGAAGTTGGAGATGCCGGCGATGACCCGGCGCATGATCTTGCCCGAGCGGGTCTTGGGCATGTCCGGGACGATCCAGACGCTCTTCGGCCGGGCCACCTTGCCGATCTCGGTCTCGATGACCTTGGCGACCTTCTCTTCGACGTGCGATCCGGGCTCGACGCCCGGCTTGAGCGAGATGTACATCTCGACCGCCCGGCCGCGCAGCTCGTCGACCACCGGCACCGCGGCCGCCTCCGCCACCTCGTCGACGAGGAGGCTCGCCGACTCGAGCTCCTTCGTCCCGAGGCGGTGGCCGGCGACGTTGATGACGTCGTCCACGCGCCCGAGGATCCGGAAGTAGCCGTCCGCGGCCTGGGTGGCGCCGTCGTTCGCGAAGTACGGCCAGTCGTGCCAGTCGGTGCTCTTCGGGTCCTTGTTGTACTTGGCGTAGTAGGTCGACACGAACCGGTCCGGGTCGCCCCAGATGGTCTGGAAGATGCCGGGCCAGGGGTTGCGGATGCAGATGTTGCCCGCGCGGCCCGAGCCCTTCGGCACTTCCTCGCCGTTCTCGTCGTAGATCACGGGGTAGATCCCGAGCACCCCGGGGCCGGCGCTTCCCGGCTTCATCGGCTCGAGCCCGGGCAGGGTCGAGCACAGGAAGCCGCCGTTCTCGGTCTGCCACCAGGTGTCGACGATCGCCGCCTCGCCCTTGCCGACGACCTCGTAGTACCACCGCCAGACGTCGGGCTCGATGGGCTCCCCCACCGTCGTCATGTGCTTGAAGTGGTAGTCGTACTTCTTGGGCTCTGTGGGGCCGACCTTGCGGAGCATCCGGATCGTCGTGGGCGCGGTGTGGAAGATGTTGACGCCGAGGCGTTCGGCGATCCTCCACGCCCGACCCGGGTCGGGATAGGTCGGCACGCCCTCGTACATCACGCTCGTCGTCCCGAGCGAGAGCGGCCCGTAGACGATGTAGGAGTGGCCGGTGATCCAGCCGATGTCCGCTGCGCACCAATAGGTGTCCTCGGGGTGGATGTCCTGGTAGTACTTCGAGGTCCCCGTCACGTACGCCAGGTAGCCGCCGATCGAGTGCTGGCAGCCCTTCGGGCGCCCCGTGGTGCCCGAGGAGTACATGATGAACAGGGGCGCCTCGGCGGGCATCGAGACCGGGTCGACGGTCTTCCCCCGGTAGTTGTCCATGACCTCGTCGACGAAGAAGTCGCGCCCCTCCACCATCGGGAACTTCGAGGCGTACTGGCCGGGGTGGCGCCGGTAGACGAGGACCTTGTCGACTTCGTGGCCCTCTTCCTTGGCACGCTCGACCGCCTCGTCGGCCTTCTCCTTGTGGTCGAGCAGCGCGCCGCTGCGGTAGTAGCCGTCCATCGTGATGAGGACGTGGCTCTGGGAGTCCGAGATCCTCCCGCCGCAGGCCGCGCCGCTGAAGCCGGCGAAGACCTGGGAGTGGATGACGCCGAGGCGGGCGCAGGCGAGCATCACGACGGGGAGCTCGATGACCATCGGCATGTGGAGCGTGACCCGGTCGCCGGCCTTCAGCCCGCAGAAGTCCCGGAGCATCGCCGCGGTCTCGTTCACCCGCCGGTAGAGCTCGCGGTAGGTGACCGCCTGGGTCTCTTCTTCCTCGAGCTCGGGGACCCAGATGAGCGCCGCCTGGTTGGGGCGCGTCTTCAGGTGCCGGTCGACGCAGTTGAACGAGGCGTTCAGCTTCCCGCCGACGAACCAGCGCCAGAAGGGCGGGTTCGAGGTGTCGAGCGTCGTGTGCCAGTACTCGTCCCATGTGAGGAGGTCCGCGTACTCCTTGAAGCACTCGGGGAACTTGTCCTCGCTGAAGCGCTCCCGGATGGAGGGGTCGGACGCGTTGGCCTGCCCGACGAACCCGGGCGGCGGGTAGTAGAAGTTCTCCTCCTTCCAGTGGACGGCGATCTGGGCCTCGCTGACTTGCAGTTCCTCGGTTTCTTCGGCCGGGGTGGTCTCTGCCGTCATGTTCACCTCCACGTGGTCACGACCAGGGGTGCGACCGTTGGTGCCCGACCCGTGCCGGGCGCCGGTGTCCTAATCCTGCTCCCGTGGGAGCGGTTGTGCAATCGGGTGCGCAGCCCGCCGGCCGGGCCGCTCCGCGTTCGCACGCGGGGCGGTGCCGGCCGGCAGCGCTGCGAGAGCTGTCGCTCAGTTCCTGCTCACGCCCGGACTGCCGGGAAGCTCATCGGCTTTCCGACGAAGAGGACGTGGCGTCCGGCCATGCCGTTCACGACGCCGGCCGCCGACGTGTACCACGCCGTCGCCGCGGTGACGACGCCCACGATGCCCCCGGCCTTCACCAGGTTGGATGTGGAGGCGAAGTTGCCGATGAACAGGAGCAACTCGGTCACTTCCAAGGTGAAGAAGACGGCCAGCACCGCCTTGTTCACGAACAGGCTCCACAGGAGCATGTAGGTGTTGAAGATGAAGAAGGCGAGCAGGATCCAGCCCAGGTCGTTTGTGACCATGTGCCCGGTCGCGTGGCCGGTGCCCAGCATCACGTAGAGCCCGAGGCCGATCCAGAAGCCGCCGTACGTCGAGAACGCCGTCGACCCGAAGACGTTCCGGTTCTTGAACTCCCACATGCCGGCGAGGAGCTGGCACGCGCCGCCGTAGGCGAAGGCGTAGCCGAGCCAGTCGTTGCCGGTCCCTCGTGTCCAGCCCGCGTTGTGCGCGGACAAGAGGAAGGTGGTGAGTGCGAAGGCAGCCAGCCCGAGCGGTGCGGGATCGGCGACGGTGGGCGCGCCGACGATCTCCATCTGCTGCACGGGTCTGGTCGCTTCGAAGGTGGTTGCCATGTCGTGGCCCTCCTTCCCGCCGGTTCCCCGGACGGGCTCGATGCGAAGCAGCACCTCACAGGTCGTGCCCGTCCGGCCCCCTCCGGAGACCGTGCGACCACGGTCCTGCCAGGGAGGATCTTGGTGAAACCGATTGCACCGGACAAGGCTCTTTGCGCCGGGATCGCCCGGAGGTGGCCGTCCGTCGCCGAACGGTCGCCACCCTGCGCCGAACGGTCGCTGTCGGGCGACGAACGGCGCGGCCGCCCCGATCGGAGCGCGCCCGCCGAAAGGATCGACACCTCCGAAGGCCCCGCGACAGACCGAGGGGGCTGTGGAAGACTGCGGGGAGGGGCGCCGCAGCCCGCGGTGCCCGGGCACGGGGGCCGGCCATTGGACGTCGCGATCTGGGGGGCGCTTGCCGGGGTGCTCGTGGTCGCTGCCGTGGTGGCGTGGTTCGCCCTGCGCACCGGTGGGCGGCTCGGAACGCCGAGCCAGCGGACCACCTACGAGACCCTGCACACCGCGAGCCAGGCTGCGCCCGGCCTGCGCGGCGGGCTCACGAGGCAGAGCGCGCAGATCGCCGTGCCCCACCTCCGGCGTCTGCTCGGCGGCGGCGTCGTCCTCGCCGACCGCTCCGGCATCCTCGCCCTGAGCGACGTGGACACCGACCACAGCGCACTCTTGGAGGGGCCGCTCCACGCCGCCATCGCGACCGGCAAGGCGCAGGTGCTCTCGACGCGCCAGCTCACGTGCGGCGACTCTCTGTGCCCGCTCCAAGGTGGCGTCGTCGTGCCGCTCCGGGTCGACGGCGAGGTCGCCGGCGCGCTCGGGACGCTCGCCACGGTCACGTCGTCCGCGCTCGCCCGCCTCGCGACGGAGGTCGCCCGCTTCGTGTCCACGCAGCTCGAGCTCGCCGAGCTCGAACGTGAGCGATCGAGAGCCGACCAGGCGGAGCTCCGGTTCCTTCGTGCCCAGATCGCGCCCCATTTCGTCTACAACGCCCTCACCGCCATCGAGTCGTTCATCCGGACCGACCCCG
>JAJZMN010000135.1 GCA_021850345.1 Actinomycetes bacterium
CCGCATCGAGGCCAGAAGACCGCGGCGTTCGAGATCGTCGACGTGCTCGGCAGGGCACCCGATGTGCACTGCGTCCCGGTGGGCAACGCCGGAAACATCACGGCACACTGGCGTGGCTACCTCGAGTACAAGTCCGCCGGGCGATCGACCAGTCTTCCCCGTCTGCTCGGCTTCCAGGCCGCCGGCGCGGCGCCCATCGTCCTCGGGCACCCCGTCGACCACCCCGAGACCATTGCTACCGCCATTCGCATCGGCAATCCGGCAAGCTGGTACTCGGCGACGGCTGCCGCGTCCGAGTCGGGCGGGGAGATCGCGGCGGTCAGCGACGACGAGATCCTTGCCGCGTACCGCATCCTCGCCCAAGAGGAGTCGATCTTCTGCGAAGCTGCCTCCGCGGCGTCGGTCGCGGGCCTGTTGCGCAGCGACATCCCACCGAGTGCGACGGTCGTCTGCATCCTGACGGGCCATGGCCTGAAGGACCCGGACCTCGCGATCAGCCAGATCTCGGTGCCCAAGGTCATCGAGGCCGATCTCGACTCGGTGCTGGCCGAGCTTGGTGTCTGAGGTGCCGCCTAGGACTGCACCACCTGGACTGCACGGCCTTGCCGGATCCCTCTCCGACGATGCCTCTGCCGCCCGGCCTCCCTGCGCTGGGGCCGCGGATGGCGCTGCGCAGGTCGAGATCGAGATCGAGGTGCGCGCCTACCCGTCGCGAAGGGAGATGTGCCTACCCGTCGCGAGGGAATGAACCTGCGCTCCGGTGCGTTCAACGGTGTAGTGGTCGACTGAGCGACAGCCACGGCGAGTTCGTCGGCGAGCCCGGTACACGGGTTCACCGCCGCCCTCGGAGGGGGTGTTTGCCGCACCTCGGGGCAACCGCTAGGATGTTGGCATCCCACCGGGCAACGGCGCACTGGTCGCCTGGCCCGAGGCCGGTCCCGACCCGTTGCTCCACCGGTGGTACGCGGCAGCAGACCAGCGATGCTCGTCCTCACTACCGCGTTCCGATCTCGCGCAGCGCGTGGTCCACCACGGCTGTCGCGACCCGCATGAGATAGGAGACCGATGACTGCGGAACAGCAGCTCGAACGGTCAGTGCTCGAAGGCAAGGAGCGAGACGAGCTCCAGGCGATCGCGCAGGCGATGTCGCTCAAGACGACGTCGCGGACGAAGAAGGCCGACATCATCGACCGCATCCTCGAGGCGACCGGCGTGAGCGACGGCGCGCCCGCGCCGGCGACGAACGGTCATGGCAAGAAGGCGGCCGCAGGGGACGTACGCGCGAACGGCCACGAGACGAGCCACGAGACGAACGGTCACGGCGCACGCGGCGGCACTGAGGGGGCGGTCGTGGCGGCATCGTCGTCCGACGGCGCGGCACCCGACGGCGCGGCACCCGGCGGCGCGGCACCTGGCGGCGCGGCACCCGAGGAGACCAGGGCCGACGGCGGCGTAGCCCGTCGCAGCTCGGTGGCCGATGGCTCCGGAGATGCGACCACCACCTTCACCGCGGCGCCCCCCCAGGGGGCGCAAGAGCCGGCGCAAGTGAGCGGCGCCCGACCGGGTGCACGCCCGCAGGCGCGCCACGCGCAAGGCGCCCAGCCGGGCAACACCGAGGCGGGCAACCGCCGGGGACGCCGCCGCCGGGGCAGGGACCGCGGGGTCGGGGGCGCAGAGCGCGACCTCCAGGGATCGGCCGGTCCCGACGTCCCCTACCAGGGCGAGCTCGTCGAGGTCCGGGGTCTCCTCGACCTGCGCGACGAGGGCTACGGCTTCTTGCGCTGCGACGGGTACCTGCCGTCTCCGAAGGACATCTACGTCTCGATCAGCCAGGCACGCCGCTTCGCGTTGCGAAGGGGCGACTACGTGGAGGGCGCGAGCCGCCCGGCCTCGAGCAATGAGAAATACCCGGCGCTCGTCCGCATCGACAAGGTGTCGGGCCTCGACCCCGAAGTGGCGCGGGCGAGGCCTCGGTTCGAGGACCTCACCCCGCTCTTTCCCGACTCGAAGCTGAAGCTCGAGATGCCCGGCGCCAAGGAGAACGTGACGGCGCGCATCGTCGATCTGCTCTCACCGATCGGCAAGGGGCAGCGTGGACTGATCGTCTCGCCCCCCAAGGCCGGGAAGACGACGGTGATGAAGCAGATTGCTCATTCGATCGAGGCGAACAACCCCGAGGTGCACCTCATGGTCCTGCTCGTCGACGAGCGGCCCGAAGAGGTCACCGACATGCGCCGATCAGTGAACGGTGAAGTGGTCGCGTCGACCTTCGACCGACCCTCCGACGAGCATACGGCGGTCGCCGAGCTCGCGATCGAGCGGGCCAAGCGTCTCGTCGAGCAGGGCCGTGACGTCGTCATCATTCTCGACGGCATCACCCGTCTCGCTCGCGCCTACAACCTCGCCCAGCCGGCGACCGGCCGGATCATGTCCGGTGGTGTCGACTCGGGTGCGCTCTACCCACCGAAGAAGTTCTTCGGCGCCGCGCGGAACATCGAGGAGGGTGGCTCGCTCACGATCCTCGCTACGGCGCTCGTCGAGACCGGCTCGAAGATGGACGAGGTCATCTTCGAGGAGTTCAAGGGCACCGGCAACATGGAGCTCCGGCTGGACCGTCGCCTCGCCGAACGCCGCCTGTACCCGTCGATCGACGTGAACGCGAGCTCCACCCGGCACGAAGAGCTGCTCTTCGACCGGGGTGAGCTCCAGCAGGTCTGGAAGCTCCGCCGGGTGCTGAACGCCCTGGCCAACGAGGGCAACGCGGCCGCGGGCCTCGAACTGCTCATGGACAAGCTCCGGACCACGAAGAGCAACGCAGAATTCCTGGCGGAGATCGCCAAGGGCCCGACCCCCGGCAACTGACGCGTCGCCGGTTCGAGGAGGACACGATGAAGGCAGACATCCATCCAACGTACGCAGAGGCGACCGTGCACTGCTCGTGCGGGAATGCGTTCACCACCCGCTCGACGAAGGGTGACCTGCACGTCGAGCTGTGCAACGAGTGCCACCCGTTCTTCACCGGCAAGCAGAAGCTCGTGGACTCCGGTGGCCGCGTCGAGCGGTTCCAGCGCCGGTACGGGCGGCGCACCGCCAAGAGCGCCCCGCCCAAGAGCTGAGCCCGCCCGACGGCGGGACACGCTGACCGCCGTGCCAGCAGATCCTTCACGCGACGCGCGCCTCGACGCCCTCGAGCAGGAGCTCGACGACGTCGAGGCAGCGCTCGCCGACCCATCGACCGCCGCGGAACCGGCGCGCCTGCGTGAGCTCTCGCGCCGCCACAAAGAGCTTGGCGAGGTCGTCGCCGCATGGCGCGACCTGCGCCGCGCACGGGGCGACCTCGAAACCGCTCGCGAGATGGCCGACGAGTCCAGCGGCGACGACCGCGACGTCATGCAGGCGGAGGTGGACGCTGCCGAGAGAGCCATCGCCGCACTGGAGCAGCGCTTGAGCCTCCTCTTGCTGCCCAAGGACCCGAACGACGGACGCAATGTCATCGTCGAGATCCGCGGCGCCGAGGGCGGCGAGGAGGCGAACCTGTTCGCGCGCGACCTCTTCGAGATGTACACCCGCTACGCCGCGCACCGTGGATGGCACGTGGAGCTGCTCTCGCAGAGCGAGTCCGACCGCGGTGGTCTGAACGAAGTGGTCTTTGCCGTGAAGGGCGCCGATGCGTGGAGGCGCCTCGAGCACGAGGCCGGTCCCCATCGCGTCCAGCGCGTGCCAGTGACCGAGTCCAAGGGCCGCGTCCACACCTCGTCTGCGACCGTCATGGTGCTTCCCGAGGCCGACGAGGTCGACGTGACGATCGACCCCGGTGACCTGAAGATCGACGTCTACCGTTCGACGGGCCCTGGCGGCCAGTCGGTGAACACCACCGACTCTGCGGTGCGCATCACGCATGTGCCAACCGGCATCGTCGTTGCGATGCAAGACGAGAAGAGCCAGATCCAGAACCGCGCGAAGGCGATGACGGTCCTGCGGGCACGGCTCTTGAAGACTGAGCAGGATCGGCGCAGCTCCGAGCTCGCCGCGCAGCGAAAGAGCCAGGTGGGCGGCGGGGGTCGAAGCGAGAAGATCCGGACCTACAACTTCAAGGAGAACCGAGTCACCGATCACCGGCTGAACTTGACCCTCTACAAGCTCGACCAGGTGCTCGGCGGTGATTTGGACGAGCTCACCGATGCGCTCATGGCAGACAAGCGCGCGAAGCAGCTGGCAGGGGACGAGTCGTGAGGGCCGAGATGTGAGCGCGACGCGCGCCGAGATGCATGACCTGCTGGCGTCCCGTCTCGGCTCGCCCCAGGAGTCTCGCTGGATGCTCGAAGAGATCCTCGGCCGCTGCCACCCCGAGAGTGCACCGATCGACGACGCGAGCCGCACGGCGCTCGAGACGATGGTGGCGCGACGCGAGGCGGGGGAGCCGCTTCAATACGTGCTGGGCGCATGGGCCTTCCGCAGTCTCGACCTCGAGGTCGATGCTCGCGCCCTCATCCCGCGCCCCGAGACCGAGCAGGTGGTCGAGACGGCGCTCGGCGAGCTCCATGATGCGGCCGGTCCCGTCGCGGTCGATCTCGGCACCGGCACGGGCGCGATCGCGCTCTCGCTGGCCGTCGAGCTCGGAACGGCGCGCCCCGACCTCGAAGTCTGGGCGACCGACGCCGACCCCGGTGCGCTCGAGCTCGCCGAGCGCAACCGTGCCCGCGTCGCGGTGTCGGCTCCCGAGGCCCGACTTGTCCGCCTGGCGCGTGGGTGGTGGTTCGACGCGTTGCCCGCCGACCGGCGCGGCCGACTCGACCTCGTCGTCGCGAACCCGCCGTACGTGAGCGAGGACGAGTGGGAGATGCTCGACCAAGAGGTCCGATGCGAGCCCTACGGGGCACTCGTGTCCGGGCCCGGCAGGGACGGGACGCCGGGCTTCGCGGACGTCGAGACGATCGTGCACGCCGCGGGTGACTGGCTCACCGGCGGCGGCGTGCTCGTCGTCGAGCTCAGCCCGCCACAGGCCGGCGCCGCGTTCCGGCTCGCTCAGCGCTGCGGGTACCAGTCGGCGAGGATCGACCAGGACCTCGCTGGCCGCGACCGCATGCTCGTGGCACGACGGTGAGCGCGGGGGCGACCGCGCGCCCGCCGGTGCTCGACGCCGGCGACCGCGCCACCCTCGATGCGGTCGCAGGCGCGCTCGGTGATGGCGCGGTCGTTGCGATCCCCACCGACACCGTCTACGGCCTCGCGGCGCGCGTAGACCGCCCCGACGCGATCTCGGCGGTATTCGCGGCCAAGGACCGCCCTGACGGTCTCGCGCTCCCGGTCCTCGTGGGGCGCTGGCGCCAGGCGAAGGAGGTAGCGGCGAGCTGGCCGCGCGAGGCGTCGATGCTCGGGGCAAGGTTCTGGCCGGGCGCGCTCACGATCGTGGTGCCCGTGGACCCAGGGCTCGGAACGCGGCTTGGTGGCAACGGTACGAGTGTCGGCCTGCGACATCCCGACCACCGCTTCGTGCGGAACCTGTGCCGCCAGGCAGGACCCCTTGCGGTGACGAGTGCGAACCACCACGGCGCACCGCCGTGCACGACGGCGGCTGCGGTGTGCGAGGCATTCGACGTGACCGACATCGGCTTGGTCGTGGATGGGGGGACCTGTGACGGCGTGCCCTCGACGGTCGTGGACTGCACCGTGACACCGCCGCGCTGTCTGCGCGAGGGCGGCATCGCGTGGTCGTGGATCGAGGCGTCGCTCCGCTAGG